>JABIRQ010000392.1 GCA_018699755.1 Rhodospirillaceae bacterium
GCCGTGGTGATGGAGACGCCGAAGGCGCCGGTCTCGGGATCGCGGGCCGCGATGGAAAAGGTCATGCCGTTTTTGCCCCTTTTTCGGGTTTGGTTTCGTCCTGCTTGCGGACCGCGCGCAGGGCGCGGGCCAGGTGATCGTGAATGATACGCTCCAGCAGCGCGCCGTCGCGCGCCTTCAAGGCGCCGACCATGCGCCGGTGGTCGCGCAGGGATTCGGCGGCCGTCGCGGTGTCGTAGAGCCTGGCGGCGAAGGCGAAATACTCCGCCTGGTCGTGGACTGCCCGGGCGAGCCGGGCATTGCCCGCCGCGCCGACCAGGAGTTCATGGAAGGCGCGGTTGAGCCGCGCCCGTTCGGCGACGTCGTCATGGCCGAGAGTCTCGGCTTCGTCGCACAGGGCGTCGAGCCGGCGGATGGTCGCCGCGTCGGCCCGTTCGGTCGCCTTGCGCGCGGCGTAGCCTTCCAGGGCCTCGCGCATTTCCATGACCTCCGCCAGGGCGCTGCGCAGGTCCGTCACCGCCGCCCCGCCAGGACCGGAGGGGGCGACCAGCCCGTCGGCTTCCAGCAGCAGCAGGGCTTCACGTATGGGGGTGCGGCTGACCTCCAGCTCGCGCGCCAACTCGACTCCCGTCAGCACCGCGCCGCCTGAAATCTCGCCTGCCATGATCCGGCCGCGCAGCAGGCGGTAGACTTGGCGCGCAATGCTTTCCGGTTTGGCGATGACGCTCATGGGCGAGGCTTTACTCGGCCGCGGCCTTGTAACGCCGTTGCATCGCTTCGGGCACCGCTTCCATCGCCTTGTCGCGTTCCTCGGCGGTGATGCGCGGGCCGTATTTCTGCTTGGAATGGAAGGGCATGCCCAGGGCATGTTGCGCCGCGAACTGCATGTAGCGATCCTCGCGGAAATGCAGGGTGAAGGTGCGCGTGTCGCGGAAGGCCCGGCCGATCGGATGGTTGTGATAGGCCACGCGCGCGCCGCAGATGTCGAAGGCCTGGTTCGTGACGGCCAGGCCGGTCTGCTTGGCCGAATGCAGGGCGAGGATCGAGGCGTGTTCCGCTTCGTCCCATTTGCCTTGCTCCCACAGCCATGCGCCGCGCCAGATCAGCATGCGCGTGCTGACCAACATGGTGTCGAACTCGCCCAGCTTGACCTGGATGACTGGATTGTCGCGCAGATAGGGCCGCTCGCGCACGAAATCGAGGACATAGTCGTGGACCCCCTGGGCCGTGCCCAGATGGTTCGAGGCGAAGGCGAGGGAGAAAGTGCGCGGATCGTCCTGCACCCATTCGCCGGGGCGGCCGATGATCTCGTCGTCGGCCAGGCGCACGTCGTTGAAATGAACGCCCCAGCTGACCGTCGGGCGCATCCCCATGACATGCCAGTCGTCTTCCAGCCGCACGCCGGGATCGTCGGCCGGGACGACGGCGTAGACCATGCCCTCGGCCATGCGGCTGGTGCCCTCGATCAGCGACCAGACGGCGAAATAATCCGCGCCGGGGGCGAGGGAGGCGAAGCCCTTGTAGCCGGACAGGCGCCAGGGCTTATCCTTGTCGCCGGTCGGCTTGACCATCGTGTCGAAGGGCTCCGGTCCGGTCTGGCGCACCGAGGCTTCGCTGCCGAAGGAAGCGAAGAGCTTGCCGTTCTCGACGACCTCCTTGAAATAGCGCGCCTTTTGGCTCTCGGTCCCGCTCCAGGCCAGATAGCCGGTGCCGTGGCAATGGACCTGGAGGAGCTGCGAGGTCGAGCTGCAATATTTCGCCAGCTCCTCGAGCACCAGATAGAGGCCGAGATAGTTGCCGTCCATCCAGAGGCCATGGCCGCCATAGTCCTTGGGCACGGTCATCGCGGTCAGCCCGGCCTCCTTTAGGGCGTCGAAATTCTCGGCCGGGAAGGCGCTTTCCTCGTCGTAGCGCGCGGCGTTCTTGGCGAGCAGGGGCCCGAGCTTGCGGGCGGTGTCGAGCAGGGCCTGCTGCTCCTTGGTCAGGCTGAAGTCCATGAGTTCGTCTCCCCTGCCGGCGACCGGTGCGTTCCAAAGAAAGCGGACCGTAATGCATGCTGCATGCAGCATGCAATCGATATCGGGCGCCGCAGCGGATTTGCGCGGCCGGGGCTGGGGCCTATCGTATCGGCCCAAGCATGAACGCTGATCGGAGCGCCCCAATGCCCCCGACCCAGGCCGAGAAATACGACACCTTCGTTGCCCTGCACGAAGCGCCGGACATCTTCGTCATTCCCAATCCCTGGGATGCGGGCACGGCGCGGATGCTGACGACTCTGGGCTTCCCGGCCCTGGCGACGACCAGTTCCGGCTTGGCCATCGGGCTGGCCCGGCGCAGTTCGGCCCGGGAGGTGAGCCGCGACGCGGTGCTCGAGAACGCCCGCACGATCGCGGAGGCCACGCCTCTGCCGGTCTCGGCCGATCTCGAGGATTGTTTCGGCGACACGCCGGAGGCCTGCGCCGAGACGATGCGCCGCGCGGTCGCGGCTGGGTTGGTCGGGGGCTCGATCGAGGATGCGAACGGCGGGCGCGAGACGCCCATCTACGATTTCGGCGAAGCGGTGGAGCGGGTCTCCGCCGTGTGCGAGGCGGTGAAAGGCCAGCCCATCCTGGTGACGGCGCGGGCCGACAATTTCATCAACGGACGGCCCGATCTCGACGACACGATCGAACGGCTGCGGGCCTTCTCGGCGGCCGGCGCGCATGTCCTCTATGCCCCTGCGCTGCCCAGCCTGGAGGCGATCCGCACCCTGTGCGGCGCGGTCGATAAACCCGTCAATGTCGTCATGGGCCTGACCGGGCCGGTCTTCACCGTCGCGGACCTGCGGGAAGCCGGGGTGCGGCGGATCAGCGTCGGCGGCGCCTTCGCGCGGGCCGCCCTGGGCGCTTTCGTGCGCGCGGCGAAGGAGGTTGCGGAGAAAGGCAGCTTCGATTTTGCGGCCGACGCCCTGTCCGGGGCGGAGATCAGGCGGCTTCTCGCGCTGGACTGACCGCGCCGTCGCCCGGTCTAGGTTGTGTCCTCATTGGTTTGTCATCCCAGCCGCGACTTTCGTCCAAATCTTTGA
>JABIRQ010000393.1 GCA_018699755.1 Rhodospirillaceae bacterium
ACAGCCTCTCCATCGTCGTGCGCATGGCGGCGGGAATGGGGGTGGGCTTGCGGCTCTCGCGGTCGATGAAGACATGGACGAAATGGCCGGTCGCCGCCGGCATTTCGGTGCCCGGCTTGAAGATGCCGATCTCGTAGGTGACGCTCGAATTGCCGATGCGCTTGACGCGCAGCCCGGCCTCGATCCGCCCCGGAAAGTCGATCTCAGCATGGAAGCGGCACATGGTTTCGACCGCGAGGCCGATAACCTTGCCCTTGGGCATGTCGAGCCCGCCTTCCTCGATCAGATAGGCGTTGATCACCGTGTCGAAGAACTGGAGATAGACCGTGTTGTTGACATGGCCATAGACATCCACGTCACGCAGGCGAATCGGAATGTCCAGAAAATGCGGATAGTCCGCCCGCGTCTCGACCGAATTTTCGGCCATTCGATCAGCCCCCCAGGAAATCCTTGAGCGCGTCCAGGGTCTCGTCCGGACGCTCGACCATCATCATATGCCCCGCGCCCTCCAGGATCGTCATGCGCCCGTCGGCGAAGGCTTCGCATAACGAGCTCGCACCCTTGACCGGGGTCATGCGGTCGTCGCGCCCGGACAGCAGCATGGCCGGACAGTCCACCGCCCCGGCGGCCTCGACCGCGCCCCTATAGGCGGCGCAGGCGGCGAGGTCCGCATGCAGCACGCCGTCCGGTGCTCGGGCCAACAGCTGGCGCCCGCCTTCGGTCATCCAGAGCCCAGGTCCGCGATGGCCGCCGAGTTGGGCGGAGCGGCCAAAGCCCCAGCCCGTGATCATGTCCCAGGCCGAGGCTTCGTTTCGCTCGGCCGCGGCCAGCAGGTCGGGATGGACCGGCATGCGCTCCGCCGCGCCCAGCAAGGCCAGCCTCTCGATCCGGCCCGGGCCCTGGCGCGCCGCGTCAAGCGCGGCGAGCGCACCCATGGAATGGCCGACCAAGGCCGTGCCCTCCGCCCCCGCCGCTGCAATCAGATCGAGCAGCCAGGCGCCCAGGGCCTCGATGCTGTCCAGGGCCTGCCCCCCGGATCGGCCGTGGTCGGGCAGGTCGATGGCCAACACGGCGCGGCCGTGATGGGCGAAGAAGCGGGTCTGCAGGGACCACACGGTATGATCCATGCCCGCGCCATGGACGAAGACCACGGCCGGCAAGGCCGGATCGAAGGGCCGCCCCCCGGTCGCCGCGAAGACGGGTTTGCCGTTGACGGTCAGCTCCATCGCCCTAGCTCCGCTGCGAGGCCTTGAGGGCCTGGGCCAAGTCGTCGATCAGGTCGTCCTTGTCCTCCAACCCAACGGACAGGCGCACCAGGTCCTCACCGA
This sequence comes from Rhodospirillaceae bacterium, assembly GCA_018699755.1. GTDB lineage: Bacteria > Pseudomonadota > Alphaproteobacteria > CADEGL01 > CADEGL01 > JABIRQ01. The sequence continues at coordinate 1,329 of JABIRQ010000393.1, forward strand.
TCCCCGCCGCCTTCAGGGAGGCCGCGTCCATCTGTTGGTGGGTGGTCGAGGCCGGGTGGATGACCAGGGATTTGGCGTCGCCCACGTTGGCGAGGTGGGAGAACAGGGCGAGGCGTTCGATGAAACGCCGACCCGCCTCGCGCCCGCCCTTGATGCCGAAGGCGAAGATCGCGCCCGCACCTTCCGGCAGCATCTCCTTGGCCCTCTCGTGGTCCGGGTGGCTCGGCAGGTCTGGATAGCTGACCCATTCGACCTCTTCCGCCTCGTCCAGGAACGCGGCGACGGCGCGGGCGTTCTCGACATGGCGCGGCATGCGCAGGTGCAGGGTCTCGACACCCTGGATCAGATGGAAGGCATTGGCCGGGCTCATGCAGGCGCCGAAATCGCGCAGCCCTTCGCTCCGCGCCCGCATGCAGAAGGCTTGCGGGCCGAACTCCTCCGAGAAGTCGAGGCCGTGATAGCCGGCATAGGGCTCGGTCAGGGTCGGGAACTTGCCGCTCCCCTCCCAGTCGAAGCGCCCGCCGTCGACCACCACGCCACCGATGGCCACGCCGTGGCCGCCCAGGAACTTGGTCGCCGAATGCATCACCAGATGCGCGCCCCATTCGAAGGGCCGGAACAGGTAGGGGGTGCCGAAGGTATTGTCGATCAGCACGGGGATGCCGGCTTCCTCGGCGATACGGCCGATCGCCGGGAGGTCCATGATCTCGCAGCCCGGATTGCCCAGGGTTTCGCCGAAGATCATGCGCGTCTCGGGCCGGATCGCCTTGCGAAAGCCCTCGGTGTCGCGCGGATCGACGAAACTGGTCTCGATGCCGAAGCGCGGCATTGTATGGGCGAAGAGGTTGTGGCTGCCGCCGTAGATCGAGGCGGAGGAGACGATATGCCCGCCCGCCCCCATCAGGGTCGCGACGGCCAGATGCAGGGCGGCCTGGCCGCTCGCCGTGCAGACCGCGCCGACGCCGCCCTCCAGGGCCGCGATGCGCTCCTCCAGGACCGCGACGGTGGGGTTGGAGATGCGCGAATAGATGTGGCCGACCCGTTCCAGGTTGAACAGGGCGGCCGCGTGGTCCGTGTCGCGGAAGACGTAGGACGTGGTCTGGTAGAGCGGCACGGCCCGTGCCCCGGTCGTCGGGTCCGGATGCTGGCCGGCATGCAGGCTCAAGGTGTCGAAACGGGGTTGGTTGGGTCGGGCCATGATGGCGCCTCCGGGCAGGGTTGCGCGCACCTACCACGGTTGCTGCGGCCCGACAAGCGGCGGCCCGCAAAGCCCAAAAAGAAGGAGCCGCCCGAAGGCGGCCCGAGTGGGGATTTAGGGAGGCGTAGTACGAGGGTTGGATGAGGAATCCAACGGCGGCACATTGCGGGCCGCAACGAAGATCAGGTTAGGGGGGAAAGGTTAACGGACGGTATACGTGGCCGGGCCCCTTGCCCGACCAGTAGACAACGGGCCGTGCCAATCATCCTTCGAAACGACCGCTGCGCGGTCTCCTCAGAATGAGGAACCAATGCTTGCCTTAGACCCCTCACCCTGAGGAGCCGGCCAGCAGGCCGACGTCTCGAAGGGCGAGGGAGTCGCTGGGAAGGTCGGTTTCGACGCCGCTACTGCGCCGTCCAGCCGCCGTCCATGGTCATGGCCGCGCCGGTGATCTGGGCGGCGGCGTCGGAGCACAGGAACAGGCAGTAGGCGGCGATCTGATCGGGGGTCACGAAGGTCTTGGTCGGGCACTTCTCGCCGACCAGCAGCTTGGCCTCCTCCTCGACCGGCACGCCCTTGGCCTCGGCCCGCGCCACGATCTGCTTTTCGACGATGGCCGTGCGCACCCAGCCGGGGCAGATGCAGTTGCAGGTGATGCCGTCCTCCGCCGCCTCCAAGGCCACCACCTTGGTCAGGCCGACGACCCCGTGCTTGGCCGCGACATAGGCCGATTTCTCGACCGAGGCGACCAGGCCGTGGGCCGAGGCGGTGTTGACGATGCGGCCCCAGCCGCGCGCCTTCATGCCCGGCAGGGCGGCGCGGCAGCCATGGAACACGGCCGTCAGGTTGATGGCCAGGATCGCGTCCCAGCGCTCGGGTGGAAAATCCTCGACCTTGGCCGTGAATTGGATGCCCGCGTTGTTGACCAGGATGTCGATGCCGCCGAACTCGCCTTCGGCGCGTTTCACCATAGCGGCGATCTCGTCCGGCCGGGTCATGTCGGCCCCGTCGTAGAGGACCCGGCGGCCGGTCTTCTTTTCGATCCCGGCGCGGGTCACCTCGATCGCCTTGGCTTCGCCCAAGCCGTTCAGCATGACGTCGGCCCCCGCACCAGCCAGGGCCGTCGCCATGGCCAGGCCCAGGCCACTGGTCGAGCCGGTCACCAGGGC
>JABIRQ010000362.1 GCA_018699755.1 Rhodospirillaceae bacterium
CGCGGCGCGGCCTCCCACCAATAAGGCTCGTACTTGATGCGCGGATCGAGCGCGGGATGCATCATGATCGGCGCCCCGCTACCGGCCGACCCGGTCCAAGAACTGGTACCAGAGGACCGCGCCGCCCAGGAACCAGGGGCTACCGGAATAGAACGGCCGGGTCTGGAATGGCACGTCGTCGAAGGCCGTGCGTGCGTCGCTCTCCTTGCCGAGGACGCGCAGCGCGGTCTTATGGCCGAGATAGGGCGCCATGGCCGCACCCGAACCGCTGTAGCCCATGGCGTAATGCATGCCGTCTCGCACCCCGATATGAGGCATGTGATCGAAGCTGAAGGCGACGAAACCCATCCAGCTATGGCTGATCCGGACGTCCTTCAGGTCCGGGAAGATATGGCACATAGCGGCATGCAGCTTGGGCGCGCTGGACCGGCAGTCGGTCTCCTTCGCCGCGACCCGTCCGCCCCAAACGACGCGCGTGTTGTCCGGCGATGCCCGGAAGTAATGCACGACGTGGCGCGTGTCGCTGGTCGCCCGTTTCTTTGGGAACAGCCGGGTCATGGTCTCCTTGGGCAGCGGTTCGGTCGCGATGACATAGCTGCCGACCGGCACCACGCGGCGCCGGAATTCCGGGAACATGGGACCGGTATAGCCGTTGGTGGCGACGATCACGTCACGCGCGCGGACCCGACCGGCCGTCGAGGTGACCTCGAACCCGTCGCCGTCCCGCTCGATTTTGATGACCGGGCTGTGGATGGCGATCTTGCCGCCCTTGGCCAGCACGACGCGGAGCATCTCGCTCTGGAACTTACCCGGGTCCAGGGTCGCGTTATGGGGCATGACCTGGCCGCCATGATAGGTGTCGGAGCCGATCTCGCTATGCTGTTCGGCGCGCGGTACCATGTGGCATTCGATGCCCAGTTCCTTGTTATAGGGCTCGATATCCTTGGCCAGGGTTTCGTAATCGGCCGCCTTGTGGGCGCCGGTGAAGCGGCCGGCGACCTCGAAATCGCAGTCCAGCCCCTCCTCCTCGATCATGCCGGCGATGAAATCGCGGGCATGGACCGTCTCCCGAATCAGGCCGATGGCCTTGGCCCGGCCGTAGGACGAGGCCAGGTCGGTCAGGCCGCGACGCAGCTTCGTGCCGATCTGGCCGCCATTGCGCGTGCTGCATCCCCAACCGGCATGTTCGGCATCGAAGATGACGACGTCGCGGCCTTCGTTCAGCAGGGTGATCGCGGCCGACAGCCCGGTATAGCCGGAGCCGACGATCACCACGTCGACGGTCTTCGGCAGGTCAGGCACAGGCAGATCGGGGCGCGGTGCTCCCTCCCACCAATAGGGGTGGTCGACTTTCATGTCCGGCGTAAACAGCGGATGGGTCATCGCGATCAGCCTCTCTCCCTCGGAGCACGCATGCAGGATAGAGGCTGCGCGCGCGGAATTGAACGCGGAAATAAGGCGGGTCCGACGGAGCCTAGCCGTTTTTCACCACCGGCTGCGCGAGGATCCAAAGGCTCGTCGCCGTATAACCGACCATGAGCGCCAACAACGGAAGTTGGCTGCGCAGGGCTGTGGCGGGCGCGACGTACAGGCGCAGGGCGGCGGCATGGGCCAGCCAGACGGCGACCGCATGACCGGTCACGACGGCGACGATCGCCGTATACCAGACCCTCCTCGCGTCGATCACGCTGACGTCGAGCCGGTAGGCGGTCGTCCCGAACAGGTTCCAGCCCAGGCCGAAGGGATCGGAAGACAGGGGTATCGCAAGCTGACCCGCGAGAAGCAGATACGACACGTAATGCGCCAGGTGATAGGCGATCGCGATCGGCACGAGCGAATGGGCGAAGGCCCCGGCCAGCGCGACCGTGCCCGGCCCCTCCCCGGCCGCCGCCCGCGTCAGCCGGCAGAATAGGAAATAGGCCGCGCCGAACGCCACCGGCACCGCCAGCAGGCCGGCGGTCTGGACGACCTTCAGCAGGTCGAACCCGGCGTCGCGCAGGGCGAGCAAACCCGGCCGCAGGGTCATGCTCTCGGTGACCCATTGCAGAACGCCGGCCCAGGCCGGCGTTTCGCGCAGGCCGTCGAAGAACACGAAGGACAGGGTCAGCAGGACGAAGACCGTCATCGAAACCGAAGCCGGGCCAGCCTCGTTCAGCCCAGAGGCCGGCGGCCGCAGCAGCCAGCGACGGCGCTCCCCGTCCCACCCGGTGACGGCAAAGCGCGCCAGAAGGCCAAAAAAGACGCCGAACAGCTCGCCGCGTTCACGCCAGATCTCGCGCCCGAACAACGCCATGCCCGTCCAGGTCAGCAAGGAATAGGTGGCTATCAGCACGAGCAGCACTCTCGGCTGTTCGCCGGCTGCCGAGACAAGCTCAAACCAGGCGAAAACGGCGAACAGGAACGCCGCCGGCCAGACGCCCAGACCCTCGGGATAGGTCCACCGCGGCTTGCGGAGGACGGGAAGAATTCGCTCGCTCCAGGCGAACAGAGTCGCCCAGGGGTTGACCAGGCGCCAGAGATCGCCCGCGAAGGCCGAGATGTAGGACATGCCGACCCACCACAGAACCCAGACGAAGGTCGGTGCGAAATTGGCCAGGGGGTCGGGCGAACCGAACGCGGCGGTCGCGAGAACCAGCAGGAACAGCGCGACCGATATCGTCCGGATCGCGGCCAGCGCGATCCGATTCGCCAACAGACGGCCGATCATCGTGGCGCCGAGATCGAAGCGGCGAATCGGCCCGGATGCACCCGCGCGCCGCCCGACCAGGGCCGTCACCAGGCCCATGACCAGAAAGGACAGAGCGACGGCCGCGGCGGCGGCCCAGAGATAGGCAGAGAGCGGAAGCGTCAGCTCATGCCGCGCGCCGAAGGCGTGGGCCACGGCTTCGCACGGCGCGAAGGCGAGGACCAACGCCCCGATGGCGCGAACAAGACGGCGTGACGCGCTGGGAACAATCATGGTCGCCTTTCATTCCGCGCCGACGGTCGCACGCATGTTATCATATGCGAGCTTCGCGACGCGGGATGGCATTCCGCCTTGCCGGACTCGAAGCGCCACGGGGGACTATCAGGATGATACGACTGGGATCGATGCTGTTGGCGGGGCTTTTGGCATCCGCCGCCCTGTCGGGCGGCGCGGAGGCCGAGATTCTCGCGCTCGCCAACTACGAAACCAAGTCCGAAGAGTCTCTCAAGGCGCTCAAGCTGTCCGGTCCACAGCAACGCGAGGAGGGCATCGCCATCATCGATGTCGATCCCGAGTCCGACCGCTTCGGGCAGATCCTCATGAACATCCCGCTTCCTGCCGACCTCGTCGCCCATCACATTTTTTATGACCGGACCCAGACCAAGGCTTACATCGCCGTCCTTGGCCAGCCGGTTCTGATCACCATGGACCTCACGCGCTTTCCCTACCGGCTCGACTGGCACGACATGCCCGATTGCGCCGTCGGCGAGGACGTGATCTTCAACGAAGACAACACCCGCTGGTATCTGACCTGTATGGGGTCGAGCACCATCGTCGTCGGCGATGTCGCCACGGACAAGATCATCGACGTGATAAAGACGACCGCCCCCTACCCCCACGGCCTGGCGGTCCATAGCGGCATCAACCGCATCCTCGCCACCAACACGGTGCGCGCCTCGGATCTCGGCGACGCGGGCGAGGTGGTCTCCGTCTACGACGCCACCACCCACGAGGCCCTCGGGGTCGTGAAGGTCTCGAACAAGCCTTCGCCCTCGAGCGAAGCGCCGGTCGAGATTGTTTTCAAACCAGGCTCCCAGCCGCCCGTTGCCTATGTCACCAATATGTTTGGCGGCACCCTTTGGGCGCTGACCTGGAATGCCGGTACGAAGGAGTTCGACGCGGCCCAGGTCCACGATTTCGGCGCTCAGGATATGGGCGTGCCCTTGGAGATTTATTTCAACGACGCGGGCGACCGCATGTTCGTGACGACGGGCAAGCCCGGCCATCTGCATATCTTCGACGTCACTGGCGATCCCAACCATCCCAAGCTGCTGAAGAGCATCGCGGCGGGCGAGGGCGCGCATCACGTCGCGATCACGAAAGACGAGAAATACGGCGTGATCAACAACGCATTGCTCAACCTGCCCGGCCTGAGCGACGGCACGCTGACCGTCGTCGATCTCCAGAAGGGCGAGGCGGTCGCCACGATCGAGACCTTCAAGGAGAAGGGCTACAACGCGAACAGCATCGTGCTGCTGCCGGAGTGGAACAGCTTGGCCGGTCACTGACGCGGCAATCCGATCCGCCCGATCCGCCGCCGGGGAAGCCCGGCGGCGGCATCGCCTTCATGAATACGGGTGCGGGTAGCGGTTGAAGGCCGAGGCAGGC
>JABIRQ010000412.1 GCA_018699755.1 Rhodospirillaceae bacterium
ACCGCGTCGATCACCGCCAGGCGCTCCTCGACCGAGAAGGAATTGGCTTCGCCCGTCGTGCCCAGCACGGCGACGCCGTTGCAGCCGTTCGCCAGCAGCCACCGGTAATGGGCGATCAGGCGCTCGGTATCGACCGAAAGATCCGCGTTCATCGGGGTCAGGGCGGCGGCGAAGACGCCGCGGGGCTGGCTGCTGGCGGGCATGGCGAAGGCTCCTTCATGGCGGTCGCCGGGCCCGTATCCACATGGGGCGGCGAGCGTGCGATCAGGCCCCATTTGTGGGTGCGCGGAGGGGCGGGGTCAAGCGCGGCCCGCCGCCGCCGATCCGATCGGGGGCGAAGCGGCCGGGCTGACTCGATCAGGCTGACTCGATCAGGCCGAATCGATCAGGTGGATGAACGAGCCCGCGACACTTCCGCGCCGTCGCCCCGCCGCGCCGATATCGCGCCCCGCGGCGTCCTGCGCCTCGAACAGGGGTTCGCCCTCGCCTTCGCGCAGGATCGTTGCGTAGTGGAATTCGTGGCCCCGGAAGCGCGTGGCGCGCGGCCCCAGCGGGCCGTCGGCGACGCTGCGCAGGACCCGGTAGCCGAGATGCAGGCGCCGATCCGCGAAGGAGGTTTCGAGGGGCAGCAGACCGGCCATAGCATGGCGCGCGCCGTCCGCGTCGATCAAGCCGTCGCCCAGCACCATGTAGCCGCCGCATTCCCCGAAGACCGGGGCGTCCCGCGCGGCTGCCTCGCGCAGGCCGGCCAGGAACCGGGCGTTGCCGGCGAGGCGCCCGGCATGGAGTTCGGGATAACCGCCGGGCAGATAGACGGCGTCGGATCTGGCCTCCGGCGCTTCGTTGGCCAGGGGGGAGAAGAAGGAAAGTTCGGCACCCGCCGCGCGCCAGCCGGCCAGGGTCGCCGGATAGCAGAAGGCGAAGGCGTCGTCCCGCGCCACCGCGATGCGGCGGCCCAGCGGCGGCAGCGGCGCGACCGTCGGGTCTTGGGCGTGGGCGGCCGCGCCGGGGCGGGCATGGGCGATCAGGGCATCGGGATCGACATGCTCCTCGATTATGTCGGCCGCGCCCTCCAGGAAACGGTCGAGGGCCTCGTGCTCGCCGGCCTGGACCAGACCGAGATGGCGCGCGGGCAGGGCGAGGCGGGGGTCGCGCGGCAGAAAGCCGCAGACGGGAACCTCCGGCACCCGATCCGCCATGGCCGCGGCGATCATGGCGGCGTGGCGCGGCCCGCCGATCCGGTTGAACAGGGCGCCCGCGACCGTCACACCGACTCGGTGGCGGGCAAATCCGGCGACCACCGCGGCGGCCGAAGCCGCCTGGCCCCCGGCATCGACGACCAGCAGGACGGGCCAGCCGGTCGCCGCCGCCGCGTCCGCTGTCGAACCCTCGCCCCAGGCGCCCAGGACGCCGCCGGTTCCTCCAGCCTCTCCCGCGAGGCCCGCGCCGTCGAACAGGCCCATCACGCCTTCGGCGATCACGATATCGGCGTCGCGCGAGAATTGCGCGATCAGTCCGTCGAGCAGGGCCGGGCGCATGGCCCAGCCGTCGAGATTCAGGCAGGCGCGGCCGCCGGCGGCGGCGTGGTAGGCGGGATCGATATAATCGGGCCCTATCTTGGCCGTCGCGACGCGCCGCCCGCGCCGGGCCAGGGCGCGGATCAGGGCCAGGGTGATCACGGTCTTGCCACTGCCCGAGGCGGGTGCGGCGTGGATCAGGCCCGGAGCGGAATTGGCCATGGGACGGCGGCGGGCGGCGTGCCCGCTAAAGGAGCTCGGCCAAACGCTCGGCCATCTCGGCCGGCGTGGTCGAGGACGAGAAATGGGTGATATAGCCGCCGTTCGGCGCTATCAGGAAGACGAAGGCGCTGTGGTCGACCAGGTAGTTGTCGGGATCGCCGTCGTCGACCACCACCTTGGCGAAGTAGACGCGGTAGGCCTTCGCCGCGGCGGAAACCTCCGCCGGACTTCCGGTCAGGCCGACCAGATCGGGGTGGAAATTGCCGACATATTGCTTGAGGATTTCGGGCGTGTCCCGTTCGGGGTCCACGGTGATCAGGATCGGCTGCACCGCTTTCGCCTTGTCGCCCAATTGGTCCAGCGCCTCGGTCATGGTGTAGAGGGTGGCCGGGCAGATATCCGGGCAATAGGCGTAGCCGAAATAGACCAACAGATACTTGCCCGCGAAATCCTGCTCGGTAACCCGTTTGCCGTCCTGATCGATCAGCGAGAAGGGCCCGCCGATGGCGGCGGTCCCCGCCGTCTCGGCGACCGGCATCTGCGAGTTCTGGACCGATTCGGGCGCGATGCCGAAATAGTAGAGGCCGGCGGCGAACCAGCCGGCGACCGCGACTGCCGCGATGATCGCGCCGGAGCGTCCGCTGAACAGGTCTTTCACGATCCGGCCCGGCTACTCGGTCTTGCCGGCATCGTCGTCGGTGACGCGCACCTTGGAATAGCCGTGATCCGCCATGCACATGCGGTACATGTCGTTCCGGTTGTTGCGTGCCGAGCCGGAATCGGCTGCGCTGGATCCGGCCCGCGGCCCGCCGTGGGTGTTCAGGAAATTCAATTGGTTGGCCTGTTGCAGGCATCGCTTCTGGGCCGACACGGACTGATAGGGCGCGCCGCCCTGCTTGGTCCAGGTGCCGACAGATTCGCCGCATGCCGCGAGGGCCAAGCATAGAAGAGTCGGGATCAGGAGTGTTATCCGCATTGTCTTTCTTCGGCTCTGCCGTTTCATGCAAGATATGGTGCGGATTCGCTACTGCGGCGAGTCCGCTCCGCCTCCCGATCCGCAAGGTAGACCGCGCGGCGGGCGGGGATCAAGGCTGCCGCGCCGCACGGTCCAAGGGATCGGGCACGAGCTGACGCCCGTCCAACGCGCCCAGCCAGTCGAGGCCGGCGCGCAGACGCACCACATCGCCGAGGACGAACAGGGCCGGCGGCTCGACTCCGGCCTGGGCCGCGTCGGCGGCGGCTGTCCCCAGGGTGGTCTCGACGACACGCTGGGCGCCGGTCGTCGCCGCGCAGACGATCGCGGCGGCCTCCTCCGGGCGGCGTCCGGCTTCGGTCAGGCGCGCGGCGATCTCTCCCAGATGTTTGAGCGGCATGTAGAAGACGATCACCGGCGCGCCGCGCGCCAGCCCCTCCCAATC
>JABIRQ010000401.1 GCA_018699755.1 Rhodospirillaceae bacterium
AGCGCGCCCAGGATCGCCTTGGCCGGCACGCTAACCAGATTGGCGTCCTTGCCGACCGCGCCCCCGGTGCCCCCCGGACCGCCGTCGGCGCCCCCGAGCACGCCCTTCCGCAGGCCCTGGAGGCCCGGGCCTCCTCCTTGGCCCCCCGTCTGATCGCCGCCCGTGAGCGCGGCGAGATCGGCTTCCTGCGACGTGGCGAGGGAGGTGTCGATCTGCTGGATCATGGAATCGACCGCGCCCTGCGGCTCGGCGGGCTCGGACGGTTTCACCTGATTGCCCCCGGGCTCGGGCGCGAAGATCGTGCTGGCGAGGCCCGGCGTCACCAGGACCGAATCGCCCGCGATATTCGAGAACAGGACAGCGCCATTGGTCACATGGACCGTGACCGCGCCGTTGAAGCCGACGATCAGATTGAAGCTGGTGCCGCGGATGCCCAGGGTCGCCGAACCCGACTTGACCTGATAGGCGCGCGAGGGCGAATTCCCGGAGACGAAACGGAACACGCCGTTGACGGCGTTCATCACCACCTTGCGCTTGTTCGGCATCGGGTCGAAGACGAACTCGTCGAGCACGAGGCTGGATTTCGGACCGAGCGAGATTTTCGTGTTGTCGCGCAGCAGAATGACGGCCGCGGCGCCCGGGCCGGTTTCGATCCGCTCGTTCTGGAAGATTTCGTCCTTGAGGGCGATCTGGCGCACAATGCTGCCGCGCTTGCCCTTGACCTCGCGCACGACCTTGGCGGCGAGACCGATCGAAGCGGGCAACGCGGCGCCGGACACCTGAGCCGACGCGCCGGGCGCCGTGGCGACGACGCCAACCGCCAGCGCCGCCCAGAGGACTGCAGCACCGAACACCAAAGCGACCGGTTCCCGCATGAACCGGAGGGACGGAATCTTCATGGCAAGCACGCTCCTTCCCGTATCACGGCTCCGCATTATGCCACGGATCGCCGAATTCGTTCATGCGGTGCGTTGCAAGTCCTAGGCAAACTTGGCGCCTGGAGCCTATCGAAACCCTATTCTCTTCCGATTCCAAGACTTTGTGTTTATATTTTGCATATATAGAATTAACAAGTTCGAAATATTGTCGAGCCGTTCGACGGGGTTACCGGGCAAATCGGTTTCACTTTTGCATAGCAGGATTCCTATCGAATCGGGTCGCCCATCCCGTCGAAAAGGGAAGGGGCCAAGCATGGACTTGTGCATTTTGCAACGCATTTTGCAACGCCACGTGCATGGCGCGCATCCCGCGGCCACCCGCACAGCCGCAATTCTCGCGTCCTAGCCGGCCCCGGACCCGCTTAGACCCGGACCCGCCCTGACATGGCTCATGAAACTCCGAACGCGCCGCAGGATGCGCCGAACGACCGGGACACCCACGTCGTCTCGGTGAACGAGCGCGCAGACCCCGGCCGGACCCAGATCGCGGACGCGGACGACGGACGCGACCGCCAGGACATCGACGGCCTGCTGCGCTGTCTGATCCGGGTCACCCTGGCCTATGAGCGACCGGTCAGCGATTCGGAAATCCGCAACACGATCCCGGTCACGCCAAACGGCATGACGATCGAAAACTTCCTGCTGGGCGCCGACCGCCTCGGCTATCGGGCCGCGCGCAGCGATCTGGACGCGACGAATCTGGAACGTCTGCCGACCCCCTTCGTCGTGGTCGGCCATGCGCTGAGGGATTCGCGGGTCGTGGTCGAGGCCGAGGACGACGGCTATGCCGTGTTCGACCCGCGCGACGGCTCGACTCCGGTCATGTCCGCCGAAGAGGTACTGCGCCTGGGCGAGGACGTCATCCTCATCCGGCCCAAGCCGTTGGTCACCCGGGAAGTGAACTGGCGGGAAATGATCGCCAGCCGGGTGCGGCGCGTCATAGGGGAACTGATTCTCGCCTCGCTGGTGGTGAATCTGTTCGCCCTGGCTTCGCCGCTCTTCATCATGACCGTGTACAACAAGGTCATCGGCCAAGGCGCCGTGGGCACCCTGGACGTGCTCGTCATCGGCATGGCGATCCTCTACATCTTCGATTTCATCCTGCGCAGCATCCGCGGCTACGTCTCGACCCATACCGGCGCGCGGGTCGACGCCCTGCTCGGCAACGAGGTGGTCCACCACCTGCTGCATCTGCCCTATTCCCATTTCGAAACCACATCGACGGGCATGATCAGCGAGCGGCTGCGCCAGCTCGACACGGTCCGGGCCTTCTTCACCGGCCAGATGCCGCTGATCCTGGTCGATATGGCCTTCGTCTTCGTCTTCGTCGGGGCACTGCTCTTCATCAACCCGCTGCTCGGTATCATCACCGTGGCCGCGATGCCGGTCTTCCTGCTGATTTCGGTCACGTTCCACCGCGTTCAGAAGGGCCTCGTCGAAAAGACCTTCCTGGCCCTCGCGGCGAAGACCTCGGCCCTGGCCGAGACGATGGCCAACGCGCTGACCATCAAATCGCTGGGCCTCGAATCCGAGATCGAGCGGCGCTGGGGCAATCGCCTCGCCCTGTCGGCCTATACCGGCTTCGAATCGAGCAATCTGGCCAACTTCATCAATACGATGGGAATGGTTCTGCAGCAGGTCGTCAGCCTGATCATCGTCTATGTCGGGGCGATTTCGATCATGAGCGGCGACATGTCGATCGGCGCCCTGATCGCGGCCAATATCCTGTCCAGCCGGGCCCTCGCACCGATCCGCCAGGTCGTGACCGCGTGGAGCCAATTGCAGGAGGTGCGCTCGGCCTTCCAGCGCATCGACGAGATCATGGATTCGCCGATCGAAGCGGGCCGCGGCGAGATCGGGCCGATTCCGCCGCTCAAGGGCGATATCGAATTCGAGAATGTCACCTTCTCCTTCGCGCCGGACCTGCCGCCCGTGATCGAGGATATCAGCGTCTCGATCGAAAGCGGCACCATCGTCGGCGTGATCGGCCCCTCGGGCTCGGGCAAGAGCACCCTGGCGAAACTGCTGCAGAACCTTTACGAGCCGACGGACGGGCGGGTCCTGATCGACCATACGGACGTCCAGCACATTTCCCCCGCGGCCTTGCGCACCCAGATCGGTGTGGTGCCCCAGGACATTCAGTTGTTCGGCGGTTCGGTGCGCGACAACATCGCCATGGGCACACCGCTGAAGGAGCCCGAGCGCGTGGTCGCGGTCGCCAAATTCGTCGGCGCGCACGAGTTCATCCAGCGCCTGCCGCAAGGCTACGACACCCCGCTGACCGAACGCGGCGGTGGCCTGTCCGCCGGTCAGCGCCAGCTTCTCTGCATCGCCCGCGCGCTGATCCGCAATCCGCGCATCCTGATCCTAGACGAAGCGACCAGCGCCCTCGACGCGGCTTCGGAAGCCCGGCTCATGCACAACCTCAAGCGGGCCTCGCGCGGACGCACGATCATCCTGATCTCGCACCGCATGGCGCCGGTGTCGATCGCCGACAACGTCGTGCTGCTGATCGACGGGCGGATCGACCGGATCGGCCCGCCCTCCGAGGTGATCGACTACGCGCGCACGCGCATGGCCGAGTATTGGAGCGGCGAAGAGCAATGAGCGAGCAGCCGCCCGAACGCCCGAACCTGCGCCTCGGCGGCGACGGCGCGCCCCCTGCCGACGGCCCGGCCGAGAAGGCGGGGTCCGGCGGCGCCGGCCAGCCGCCCGCGACCCGGGGCGGGCCTCCGACGGAGGCCACGGGGCGCCAGATTGCCCTGCCGTCGCGCTCGCGCATGACTCGCGCCAGCTTCGCCGATTTCCTGCCGGAACTGGAGGCGGTCGCGGAGCGCGAGCATTCACCCGTCGCGCGCTTTCTGATCATCGCCGTCGCCGCGCTGTTCGCCATGCTGCTGCTGTGGTCCGCGCTCGCCGAGGTCAACCAGCTTGCCACCGCGCCGGGCCAGGTCCGGCCGATCGGCAAGGTCAAGGTGATCAACCATCCCGAAGGCGGCACCGTCGCCGGCCTCTTCATGAAGGAGGGCGATGTCGTCAAGGCCGACCAGGTGCTGATCGAACTCTCGCCCGACCTGATCCGCGAAGAGATGGGCAAGGCGGAAAACGAATGGCAATCGCTGAGCGCAGAAGTCGCACGCCTGACCGGCGAGGCGAAGGGCGAAACGCCGGACTTTCCGACGGATCTCGGCGCCGCCCGGCCCGACCTGATCGCGAACGAGACACGCCTCTACGAGGCCCGCCGCAATTCGATGGAATCGCGCCAGAGCACCGCGCAAGAGCAGATCAACCAGCGTCTGGGCGATATCGCGGGGCTGCGCGAGCAGATCCGCGCCCTCGAAGTCGGGCTCGAGGTCCTGGTCGAGCAGGAAGCGGCCATCGCCACCCTGGCCGGCAAGGGCTATTTCCCCAAGCTGCGCTACCTCTCGATCAAGCGCCAGGTCGCCGAGGCCAAGGGACAGCTCGGCCAGGTGCGCCAGCAGCTCCGCTCGACGGAAGCGGCCCTGCTCGAGGCGAGCAGCCGGCGCGATTCGGTCGGGCGCGACATGCTGTCGGAGGTCTTGGGGCGCCTGGCCCAGGCCCGCATCGAGCGGGACCGCGCCTTCCGCACCCTGCAGCAGCAACGCTCGCGCCTGGCCAATCTGGTCATCCGCTCCCCCGTCGACGGCATCGTCCAGAATCTGGAGATCGCGGCGGTCGGCCAGGCGATCCCGCCGGGCGATCCGATCATGAACATCGTGCCCACGGGCGACACCCTGATCGTCGAGGCCCAGGTCTCGAACGCGGATATCGGCTTCATCTATATCGGCCAGGAGGCCAAGGTGAAGATCACGACCTACGACTACGTGAAATTCGGCGAACTCCAAGGCCGCGTCGAGCAGATCTCGCCCAACTCGGTCCAGGATCCGGAAACCAAGCAATCGACCTTCCCGGTGCAGATCCGTGTGAACCAGACCTATATGGGCGATTTCCCGGGCAAGTTCCCGGTCACCCCCGGCATGGAAGCCCAGGTCGACATGGTCATCGGCGAGCGCTCCATCCTGTCCTACCTGACCGATCGGGTGGCGCGCACGACCAGCGAGGCCTTCACGGAACGCTGAGCGCGAGGCTGCGGGCCAGCAGTTCCGCCAGCGCCCTATCAAGATCGCCGGCAAGCTCTGCGGCAGGGCGGTCCGGAAAGGCGGCCCCGAAGGTTTCGACGATCTCCTCCCGGCTCACCGGCTCGGCCAGCAGGCGCCACAGGCCGCTGGCCACCGGGTCGAGATAGAACACCTCTTCCGTGCCCGGCAGGACGAGAAAGGTTTCGTCCTCCGCCTCCGTGATGCTGACCGCCGGATTTCGCCGATAGCGCATGGCGCCTATCCCACGACCGCTTCGGCCAGCGCGGCGGCGGCCTCGCGGCTGTCGTGAAAGGTCAGGCGCCAGGCCGAGACACAGGCCGGCGACGGGCTCGGCCGAGAGATCCAGAACAATGCGGTCGTCGCCGAAAAAGCGATGGCCTGCGGCGGCGAGATGCAGGGACAGGCTGCTTTTGCCCGCCTCCGAATCGCCGACGAAGAGAACCAGGGCCGGCCCCAGCCGCACCGCCGCGGCATGCAGGCAGACCAGCGCCTCGTCCTGGCGCACGAAACCCTCGACCAGGGCCCCGGCCAGGGCGTTCGCCGCATCGCGGGCGTGGTCCAGGCGAATGTCCTCGCCCCAGGCCGTGCGCCGCAGATAGCCACCGTCCGCGGCTTCGATGGCGATGTCCAATGCGCCGTCGCCCTCGTCCGGCTCGAACGGCCA
>JABIRQ010000402.1 GCA_018699755.1 Rhodospirillaceae bacterium
AATTCCTGCTGAGGATGCTTGCGCCCACCCTGGGGCGGCACGCTGGCGACCGTGCCCTCCATGATCTTGAGCAGGGCCTGCTGCACGCCCTCGCCCGAGACGTCCCGGGTGATCGACGGGTTGTCGGACTTGCGGCTGATCTTGTCGACTTCGTCGATATAGACGATGCCGCGCTGGGCACGCTCGACATTGTAGTCGGCGGACTGCAGCAGCTTGAGGATGATGTTCTCGACATCCTCGCCGACATAGCCCGCCTCGGTCAGGGTCGTGGCGTCGGCCATGGTGAAGGGCACGTCGATAATCCGCGCCAGGGTCTGGGCCAGCAAGGTCTTGCCGCAGCCCGTCGGGCCGACCAGCAGGATGTTCGACTTGGCCAGTTCGACATCGTTCGACTTCGCCCCATGGGCGAGGCGCTTGTAGTGATTGTGAACGGCAACGGAGAGCACGCGCTTGGCGTGGCCCTGGCCGATCACGTAGTCGTTCAGAACCGTGGCGATATCCTTCGGCGACGGCACCCCGTCACGCGATTTGACCAACGTCGTCTTGTGCTCCTCACGGATGATATCCATGCAGAGCTCGACGCATTCGTCGCAGATAAAGACGGTCGGGCCGGCGATCAGCTTGCGGACTTCGTGCTGGCTCTTTCCGCAGAAAGAGCAGTACAGGGTGTTCTTGGAATCGCCGCCGGAGGACTTATTCATTCACGCCCCGTATGGGTTTGTTGCGACACATTTTGTGCGGGTGAGGTCATGTTAGACATGGCACTCGCGGAGGCACAACGCAAAAAGTATGGGCGAATTCCTCAAGGTCAACGCCCATGTCCCGAGGCCGCGCGGACAGCCGTCGAGGAAGCTGCGCACAGTCGCGCATTTGATGGCAGAGCATGACATGAGTCGATCAACAGTCCGTAAACGCAAGTCGCCTCGCCCGGACGCCTACCCCTTGGCGGGGGCGTCCTTGGGCTTTTCGTCACCGCCCTTTTCGCCCTGGGGCGTGGGCCGGTGCGTCACGACCTCGTCGATCAGACCGAAGGCCTTGGCCTCCTCCGGCGACATGAACTTGTCGCGCTCCATCGCCCCTTCGATCACGTCGAGCGGCTGCCCCGTGTGCTTGGCGTAGATCTCGTTGAGACGCGCGCGCGTCGCCAGGATCTCGCGGGCGTGAATCTCGATATCGGTCGCCTGGCCCTGGGCGCCGCCCGACGGCTGATGGGTCATGATGCGCGCATGGGGCAGAGAGAAACGCTTGCCCTTGCCCCCGGCGCAGAGCAGCAGCGAGCCCATGGACGCCGCCTGACCGATGCAGACCGTCATCACCTCGGGCTGGATGTATTGCATCGTGTCGTAGATCGCGAGGCCTGACGTGACGATTCCGCCCGGCGAATTGATGTAGAAGGCGATGTCCTTCGAGGGATGTTCCGACTCCAGGAACAGAAGCTGGGCGCAGATCAGGGTCGAGACCATGTCGTTGATGGGCCCGGTCACGAAAATGATCCGCTCCTTGAGGAGCCGGGAATAGATGTCATAGGCCCGCTCGCCCCGGTTGGTCTGCTCGACCACCATGGGCACAAGGGTCTGCATCGTCGTCTCAAGTTGATCAGTCATCGCCGTCCTTGGTTCGCTTGACCCATATCCGCTTGGCCGGCCCAAGGGCCGGCCAAGCGATCAGTCGCCCTTCGCTTCGTCCTTGGCCGCTGCCTTCTTCTTTGGCGCTGCCTTCTTCTTGGCCGGCTTCTTGGCCGTGGCCTTGGCCTCGGGCTCGTCCTTGGCCGCGGGTTTCGCCTTCTTCGCCGCGGCCTTCTTCGCCGGTTTTTTGGCCTTCTTCTCGGTCTTGGCCTCGCCTTCCTCGTCCGCCGCCATCAGTTCTTCGCGGCTGACCTTGCGCGGCGTCACCTGGGCCATTTCGAGGATGAAGTCCACGACCTTTTCCTCGAACAGGGGTGCGCGGAGCTGATCCATGGCCTGGGGGTTCGAGCGATAGAACTCGATCACCTGTTCGGCCTGGCCCGGGAAATTCCGCACCTGCTCCATCATCGCTCGGTTCACCTCTTCCTGGGCGACCGAAATGTTGTTGCGCGTGCCGACCTCGGAAAGAAGCAGGCCCAGCTTCACGCGGCGTTCCGCGATGCCGCGATACTCGGCGCGCAATTCCTCGTCGCTCTTGCCTTCGTCGTCCGCTTCGAGCTGACCGGCCTCCTTGTCCTGCTCGACCCGCTGCCAGATGCTTTCGAACTCCATCTCGACCATGCTTTCGGGCAAGGGGAACTCGTGGGTCTCGTCGAGCCGGTCGAACAGCACGCGCTTGACCCGGCCGCGCGCGACGTCCTTGAGGCTCGATTCGATCTGCTCGCGAATTGCCGCACGCAGGCCGTCGACGCCTTCATGGCCGAGCTGCTTGGCAAATTCGTCGTCGATCTCGCTGGCGACGGACTCCTTGATTTCCTTCACCGCGACCTCGAACACGGCTTCCTTGCCCGCCAGATCGGCGTTCCCGTAATCGGCCGGGAAGGTCACGGTGACATCCTTGGCCTCGCCGGCCTTGGCCCCGGTGAGCTGGTCCTCGAAACCGGGGATGAAGGTCCCCGAGCCGAGCGCCAGGTGGAAATCCTCGGCTTTGCCGCCCTCGAACTCCTCGCCGTCGACCCGGCCCGTGAAGTCGATGACCAGAACGTCGCCTTCCTTGCCCGCGCGTTTCTCCTCCACCGTCTCCAAGTGGCCGTACTGCTTGGCCATGCCCGCCAGCGCCTCGTCGACGGCCGCGTCGTCCGCTTCCGGCTCCATGCGCTCGAGCTTATAGCCGGCAAAATCGGCCGGTTCGATGGTCGGCAGAACCTCGACCGCCATGGTGAAGGCCAGATCCTTGCCTTCCTCGAACTCGTCGACCTCCACCTTGGGCTGGGTGGCCGGGCGCACGCCCTGTTCCTCCAGGGTGCGCGACGCGCCTTCGTTCAGCGCCTGCTCGATCACCTCGCCGCGCACGGCCTCGCCGAAACGCGCCTTAATGATGGCCGCCGGCACCTTGCCGGGCCGGAATCCGGGGATATTGACCTGCCCGGACAGCTCCTTCAGCCGCGCTTCCATACGCTCGCCCAGCTCGGAAGCCGGAAAGACGACCTTGAATTCGCGCCGAAGGCCCTCGGCATTGGTCTCTGTCACCTGCATCGGCGAATACCCTTACGCTTGCGCTTGTCCGGGTCGCGGCGCGGTAGCGCCGTTTCGCGACCCCGGTTGCTGAACCCCGGTTGATAGAAGTGGTGCGGGCGGAGGGACTTGAACCCCCAAGACGTTGCCGTCACAGGTACCTAAAACCTGCGTGTCTACCAGTTCCACCACGCCCGCACGGCGGGCCGTCGAATCGAGCCGCTGTCTATAGCACAGACCCTTCGCGGCGCAATAGACGGGCTGGGCGCTGCCGCACGGCGTCAGCCCGCCCGCGCGCGGTCGACCAGGGCCTGGGCGACCGCGTCGAGGATCGCATCCGTATCGATGCGGTAGGTCCGGTAAAGCTCGTCCAGGGTGCCGGTCTGGCCGAAATGCTCGACCCCCAGGCTTTGAGTGCGGTGGCCCCGGACCGAACCGAGCCAGCCGAGCGCGGCCGGATGGGCGTCGTGGACCGTGACGAGAGCGGCGTCGGGCGCCATCGGCGCCAGCAGGGTCTCGATCCAGGACGGGTCGTCGCTCCGCCCGCTCTGCCTGCCCCGGTCGGCCGCGGTCCAGCCGGCATTCAGGCGGTCGGCCGAGGTCACGGCCAGGAGCCCGGCGCCCGGCACGTCTTCCGCCGCCTGCTCCCAGGCCGCCAGGGCCTCGGGCGCCACGGCCCCGCTGTAGACGATGGCCAGTTCGGCGCCCGGTGCGGGTTCGCGCAGCCAATAGCCGCCCTGGATGATGCCGTCGCGCAGGGCCTCGTCCGCCGCCCGGTCGGGCTGCCGGATCGGGCGGGTGGTCAGGCGTAGGTAGACCGAGCCGCCCTGGGCGTCGCGCAGCCAGACGCTGTCGCCCCGCGCGGTGCCGTCGCGCTGCATATAATCGAAGGCCCAGCCCAGGATCACCGCCAATTCGTCGACGAAGGCCGGCTCGAACGCCGCCAACCCATCCTGGGCCATGCCGATCAGCGGCGTGCCGATCGACTGATGCGCTCCGCCCTCCGGCGCCAGGGTGATGCCCGAGGGCGTGCCGACAACGATGAAGCGCGCGTCCTGGTAGGCGGCGTAGTTCAGGGAATCCAGGCCGCGTGCGATGAACGGATCGTACAAGGTGCCGATCGGCAGCAAGCGCGCGCCGAACAGGGAGTGGGACAGGCCGAAGGCCGCCAAGGTCAGGAACAGGTTGCTTTCGGCGATACCCAGTTCGAGATGCTGGCCGCGCCGGTTGAAGGCCCAGCGCTGGGCGCTGACGACCTTCTCCTCCTTGAAGACGTCGGCCCGGTCGGCCCGGTTGAACAACCCGCGCTGGTTCACCCAGGGGCCCAGATTGGTCGAGACGGTGACGTCCGGCGAGGTCGTGACGATGCGCTCGGCCAGGGGTGAATCGCCACGCCCCAGCTCGTTCAGGATGCGCCCGAAGGCCTCCTGGGTCGCCATGGCCTTGCCGCGCGCGTCCGGCGCGGGCAGCGCCGCGGGCACCGGCACGGTCTCGGCGGTGAAGCGGCGGCGGCCCTGGGCGTTGAACGGCACCGAATCGAGGAAGTCTTGCACCGCCGCCGGATCGATATCCATGCCGGCGAAGCGCTCCCACTCTTCGCCCTCTGCGATGCCCATGTCCCGGCGCAGGGTGTCCATCTGCTCCGGGTTCATCAGGCCGGCATGGTTGTCCTTGTGGCCCGCGAAAGGCAGGCCGTGGCCCTTAACCGTATAGGCGATGAAGCAATGGGGCAGGTCCGAATCGACGGCATCGAACGCCTCGACCACCGCCTCCATGTCATGGCCGGCCAGATTGGTCATCAGGGCGTGCAGCCGGTCGTCGTCGTGTTCGGCGAACAGGCGTTTGCGAAAGGGGCCGTCGGGCAGGCTGTGATTCAGATGCTCGCGCCAGGCCGCCCCGGCCTTGAAGGTCAGGGCGGAATAGAGGTCGTTCGGGCAGTCGTCGATCCAGGCGCGCAGGGCCTCGCCCCCTTCCCAGGCGAAAACCTCCTCCAGCCGCTTGCCGTATTTCAGGATCACGACCTGCCAGCCGACCGCGTCGAAGAAGTCCTGGATCTTCTGGAACAGCTTGTCGATGACCACGCTGTCGAGGCTCTGGCGGTTGTAGTCGATGACCCACCAGAGGTTCCGCACGTCGTGCTTCCAGCCCTCCAGCATCGCCTCGTAGATGTTGCCCTCGTCCAGCTCGGCATCGCCCATCACCGCGACCATGCGCCCGGCCGGCTGGGCGCGGTCCACCAGCCGGTGCATCCGCACGTAGTCCTGGGCCAGGGAGGCGAAGAGAGTGACCGCGACTCCCAGGCCGACCGAGCCGGTCGAGAAATCGACGTCGTCGCCGTCCTTGGTGCGCGAGGGATAGGATTGCGCCCCGCCCAGGGCGCGGAAGCGTTCCAGCTTCTCGCGGGTCTGATGGCCCAGCAGATACTGAATGGCGTGGAAGATCGGGCTGGCATGGGGCTTCACCGCCACCCGATCCTCGGGCCGCAGGACATGGAAATAGAGCGCGGCCATCAGGGTCGCGACGGAGGCGCTGGAGGCCTGGTGGCCGCCCACCTTGAGGCCGTCGTCGCTCTTTCGGACATGGTTGGCGTGATGGATCGTCCAGCTCGACAGCCAGACGAGCTTGCGCTCCAGCGCCTTCAGAAGGGCGATCCTGTCCGGGTCGGGCTGAGGGCGGCGCGCGGCGGCGCGAGTCGTCTCGGTCATGGAGCAGCTCATCGAAGGAAGCGGTTGCACGCCAATCCTAGCGAAGGACCGCCCGCCGCGCGATGGGCGTTCGCTCGCCGAGCGGTGCGATTCCGGCTCCTTCCCGTCAGGTCCCCATGCAGGCCGCGTCGGCGAAGGCGGCCATGGAATCGAAACGGTGCAGGATCTTGGGCATCCGTCCCAAGGCCGGGGTTGCGCCCGGCACGCCCTTCTTGGCGTGGCGACGGTCGATCCAGCAATTGTCCAGGCCCTTGGCCTCGGCGGGCGCCATGTCGTGCATCAAGGACTGGCCGACATGAAGCAGCCGGTCGGGGGCGACGCCCTTCTCCCCGAGACGGGCCAGCAGAAAGTCGAAATTCTGAGGATCGGGCTTGTAGCTGCCGACCGCCTCGGCGGTGTAGACGCCCTCGAAGACCGGGCCGAGACGCGCGACGCTGCCCGCGATCCCCGCTTCGTGGACATTCGACAGGATGAACAGGCGATAGCGCCCGGCCAGCCGCACCAGGGCTTCGGCCGAATCGGCGAAACCCGGCCAGTCGGGCACGCTGGCCCCGAAGGCCCGCGCCGCCTCTTCGGAAACCTTCGCGCCCAGTTCCTCGGCGGCGGTCCGGAAGGATTGCGCCAGGACATCGGAATAGAGCGTGCCGGGCTTGGCCTGTTGGATGCGGTTCTCGGGGCGGCCGAAGGCCTGCAGCAGGCCGTCGTCCTCGGCCGCGATCCCCGCCGCGTCGGCCCAGGGCCGCATATGGGCCAGGATGCCCGTCTCCCAGTCGATCAAGGTGCCGTAGCAGTCGAAGCTCATCGCCTCATAGCGGTCGAAGGCGCTCATCCCGCGTACTCCCCTGTTGGCGTGGACGTTGGGACGAGCATACCGCCGGTCTGTCGAGGCAGTCTTGGCCCAGTGATAGCGCGTGGTGATAGCGCGTGCCGGCGCAGTCCGAAAGCGGGCGGACTGTCGCCCCGCGGCGGCGGTTCAGGCGGTGCCGGCGCGCTCTTCGAAATGCTCGAAGAAGGTCTTCAGCGCGAGAGATCGCGGACCGTCTTCGTAGCCTTCGACATGGGGGCGCTTCATGACGACCTTGTAGCGCACATGGGGGATGCCGAAACCGTCGGCATAGACCCCCAGGACCGAAGCCGTCTCAATCGTCCGGTCGGCATGGATATGCCTGAACTTCGCCCCCGGTTTCACGTATTCCAAGCGATTGCCGCGCTTGAAGAAGGTGCTGGTCAGATTTCGATTCTTCGGATCCATGAATGGCGCCCCCGCGCGCAAGTATCGCCGCGACAAAACGGCTTTACTATGAGCTGTTTATACCGGACAGTTGAGATCACGCAAGAGCAAATGTGGCAACGGGCACCCCTTTTGTCCTTGACCACAAACTCCCAGAAGGAATTCCGTCGAGGCGCGCCATGCGCTCTCGAGGCGTTTCCGAAATATGGCTTCCGCAAGCGGCCTGTGTTACCGATTCGTAATATGGATTCGTCAAGGATTGGATCGCTCCTCGACTGGAGATAGAATCGCGGGCCGTCACTCACCGGAACCAGCCCAAAGAATCGATAAAGAGGCCAAGGGACAGGCAACCCCCTTCCTGCCACGGGACGATGGAGAACCTATTATGTGTGCCGCCCAACACCGCGAATCCTCGGTTCCGAACGCCCGTTTCTTCCCGACCCTCCGTCTTCGCCCTCGTAACATCCAAAAT
This sequence comes from Rhodospirillaceae bacterium, assembly GCA_018699755.1. Classification (GTDB taxonomy): domain Bacteria; phylum Pseudomonadota; class Alphaproteobacteria; order CADEGL01; family CADEGL01; genus JABIRQ01. The sequence continues at coordinate 7,549 of JABIRQ010000402.1, forward strand.
CTCGCGCTTGCCCTGACGACGATGTTGCTGGCCGCAATGCTATCGGGGGGGCTATCGGGGCCAGCCGCCGCGCAGTCCACGGCCGGGGACGGTGGCAGCGCCCAATGCCCGAACGGCCAAGTCCCTACCGGACAGGAATGCGCCGACACTGATGACGTGGCCGCTGGGATTCGCGCCATCGTTGCCGAAACCATCGCCGAACTTCATCTCAAGGCCGTCATCGTCGGCGTCAAGATCGGGGACACGCCGGTTCTTTCCGAAAGCTGGGGGAAGTCGATGACCGGCGTTCCGGCGACCGGCAACATGCATTTCCGGAACGGAGCAGTGGCGATCGCCTATCTCTCGACGGTCCTTCTGGAGCTTCAGGATCGGGGTGTTCTCAGCCTGGATGACAGGCTGTCGAAATGGTTTCCCGACTACCCGAAATCCGATCGGATCACGTTGAAAATGTTGATCAATTCGACCTCCGGCTATACCGATTACGTCAACCTCGACATCCTCCCGCTCTACGAGGACGTTTTCCGGCATTGGACGCCGGACGAACTGATCGCGATCGGGCTGTCGCAACCGATGGTCTGCGACCCCGGAACCTGCTTCGCCTACGCCCACACCAATTTCGTCATCCTGGGAAAAGTGCTCAGCAAGGCGACGGGAAAGCCCGTCGAGGAGCTGATCCGCGAGGGCATCCTGGCTCCTCTTTCCCTGAAAGATACGCGCAGCGAAGCGACCGCCGAAATCCAGCAACCGGTTCTCCACGCCTTCACCTCGGAACGCGGCATCTACGAGGATTCGACCTATTGGAATCCGTCCTGGACCCTGGCCCGGGGTTCGATCATGACGACCAATGTCCCCGATCTGTTGACCTCTGCGATCGCGATCGGCTCCGGCGCTCTGTTGTCCGAAAACGGCTATGCCGAGATGATCGCACCGCCGGAAAAGCCGATGTCGCCGTTCCCTGAAGGTGCCTATTACGGCTTGGGCGTCCTGGTGACGAATTCCTGGATAGTCCAGACCCCGGCATTTGCCGGCTATGCGGCGGCGATGGCTTACCTCCCCCAGCGGCGAATCGCCATCGCGGTGACCGCGACGATGGAACCCGAGGCCAATGACGAGCTGCGATCGACGGATGTCTTGTTCGCAAGAATCGGCCGCTTCCTGGCGCCGGACCAGGCCCCGATCATGAGAAGCCGTTGATGCCTCGGGGCTTGGCGAACGCCTAGCCGAATCCGGTTTTTCAAATCGGCTGCCTAGCCTTTCGCCAAAGTCCGGACGGAGGGCGAGGCGGCGATACGCCCGCGCGTGCGATAGGCGTCGTGATTCGCCTCGATCTCGTTCAGGCGGTAGCGGTAGTTGACCATCAACCCCGCCGAATCCCGCAACCCCTTGGTCGAGACGTCGGCCATCCAGTTCAGCCGTTCGATCCGCGCGCCGTTGGTCAGATGAAAATTCGCGACCGGATCGCGCGTTCGCCCGCTTTCGCGCCGCGCCTTCAAGAGATAATGGGCGCAGAGATGGGTCAGCGGCCCCCGCAGGGCAAGGAGCGCCGCCTCGTCGCGATGCCAGTTTTGGCGCTCCAGCAGATCGCACAAGGCCGCGACATCCTCCACCGGCGGTGACAGCATGGCCAGGGCCTTGCGGTCCTCCCGGCGCAGCAGGGCATCGGCT
>JABIRQ010000127.1 GCA_018699755.1 Rhodospirillaceae bacterium
TAGAGCACTTGCATGACCGCCAGGCAGGTGTCGAGACCGATGAAGTCGGCCAGCTCGAGCGGCCCCATGGGGTGATTGGCGCCGAGCTTCATGGCGCTGTCGATGGCTTCCACTGAGCCGACCCCCTCGTAGAGGGTATAGACCGCCTCGTTGATCATGGGCAGCAGGATGCGATTGACCATGAAGGCCGGGAAGTCCTCGCTCACGGCGACGGTCTTGCCCAGGCGCCCTGCCAGTTCGCGGACAGTGTTGAAAACCTCTTCCTCCGTGGCCAGGCCCCGGATCAGCTCGACCAGTTCCATCACCGGAACCGGGTTCATGAAATGCATGCCCAGGAAGCGGCCCGGCCGGTCGGTCGATGCGCCCAGACGGGTGATCGAGATGGACGAGGTATTGGTCGCCAGAACCGCATTCTCGCCGAGCTTGGGGCAGACCTCCTCAAAGATCTTGCGCTTGACGGCCTCGTCCTCGGTCGCCGATTCGATGACGAAGTCGCAATCGGCGACGCCGTCCGTCGAGGTTGAGGAGACGATCCGGTCGAGCGCGCCCGTCATCTCCGCTTCGGTGATGCGGTCGCGGCTCACCTGGCGCTGGAGGTTCTTCTCGATGGTCTTGCGCGCGCGGTCGAGGGAGGCCTGCGCGACATCCATCAGAGCGACCTCGTACCCGGCCAGGGCGCAGACATGGGCGATGCCGTTGCCCATCTGGCCGGCGCCAATCACGCCGACCTTGCGGATTTCCTCGATAGCCATGATTCGTTGCTCCTGCGCGCTCAGGCGCTCTTGTCCAATTCTTTCGACAGTTCAGGCAGGGCCTGGAACAGGTCCGCCACCAGGCCGAAATCGGCGACCTGGAAGATCGGCGCCTCCTCGTCCTTGTTGATGCAGGCGATGACTTTGCTGTCCTTCATGCCGGCCAGATGCTGGATCGCGCCGGAGATGCCGACCGCGATATAGAGTTCGGGGGCGACGATCTTGCCGGTCTGGCCGACCTGATAGTCGTTCGGGACGTAGCCGGCATCGACCGCCGCGCGCGAGGCGCCGACGGCGGCGTTCAACTTGTCCGCGATCTCCTCGAGCATCGAGAAGTTGTCGCCCGATTGCATGCCGCGGCCGCCGGAGATCACGATCCGCGCCGTGGTCAGTTCGGGCCGCTCACTGCTGCTCTCCTCCAGCCCGGCGAAGGTGACCTTGTCGGAGGGCTCGGCCCCGGCATCGACCGTCTCGACGGCGGCGGAGCCGCCCTCGGCCGCAGTCGGCTCGAAGGTCGTGCCGCGGACGGTGATCACCTTGGTCTCGTCCTTGGACTGCACCGTGGCCAGGGCGTTGCCGGCATAGATCGGCCGCACGAAGGTATCGGCCGATTCGACGTCCGAGATCTCGGAAATCTGTGCGACGTCCAGGGCGGCGGCCACGCGCGGCATGAAATTCTTGCCGAAGGTGGTGGCCGGGGCCAGGACATGGCTGTAATCGGCGGCAAGGCGCGCGACCACGGGGGCCAGGTTCTCGGCGACCCCATGCTCCAGCGCGGGCGCGTCGGCATGCAGGACCTTGGCGACCCCGGCGACCTTGGCGGCGGCCTCGGCGACCGCGCCGCACTCGTGGCCGGCGACCAGGATATGGACGTCGCCGCCGATCTGGGCGGCCGCCGTCACGGTGTTCAGGGTCGCGGGCTTCAGTTCCGAGTTGTCGTGCTCGGCGACGACCAGATTGCTCATCAGATGACCTTCGCTTCGTTCCGCAGTTTGTCCACGAGTTCGGCAACCGACTCGACCTTGACCCCGCCCGCGCGCTTGGGCGGCTCGGTCACCTTGAGGGTGACGAGGCGGGGGGCGACATCGACTCCCAGATCGGCGGGCGACATGGTGTCGATCGGCTTCTTCTTGGCCTTCATGATATTGGGCAGCGAGGCATAGCGCGGCTCGTTGAGGCGCAGGTCCACGCTGAACACGGCGGGCAGGGTGACTTCGAGCTTTTCCAGGCCGCCGTCGATCTCGCGCTTCACCTTGGCCTTGCCGTCGGCGATCTCCAGCTTGGAGACGTAGGTCGCCTGGGCCCAGCCGAGCAGCGCGGACAGCATCTGCGGCGTCTGGTTGGCGTCGTCGTCGATCGCCTGCTTGCCCATTAGGATCAGGCCGGGGCCTTCCTTCTCGGCGATCTTCTGCAGGCACTTGGCCACGCCCAGGGGCTCCAGCGCCTCGTCGGTCTCGACCAGGATGCCGCGATCGGCGCCCATGGCGAGGGCGGTGCGGATCGTCTCCTGCGACTGGGTCGCGCCCAGCGAGACGGCGACGATCTCCTCGGCCACGCCCGCTTCCTTGAGGCGGATGGCCTGTTCGACGGCAATCTCGTCGAAGGGGTTCATGGACATCTTGACGTTCTGCGTCTCGACGCCCGAGCCGTCGGCCTTCACGCGGATCTTCACGTTGTAGTCGACGACCCGTTTGACGGGGACCAGGACTTTCATGGGCGAGCCTTCCATGCCGATTGCGGCGCGCGTTCGTGTTGCAGTGCAAAAGGGTCGTTTTTCACGAAAACCACCGGGATTTGACCGGGAAAAGCGACCCGCGCCGTCGGGTTCGATTGTGCGGTCGCAAACCTAATGGGGGGCAAGCGGGCCTGTCAATGAATGCTGGGCGATCCTTACCGGCTCCCGCCCGGCACCCAAAGCACGTCGCCCGAGCCCTTGTCGTTGACATGCCGGGCGAGGACGAAAAGGTGGTCGGAGAGGCGGTTGACGTAGCGAACGGCCTCGGGATTGACCGCCTCGTCGCGGATCAAAGTGATGATCAGGCGTTCGGCCCGGCGCGCCACGGTGCGGGCCAGGTGGAGATGGGCGGCGGCGGGCGTGCCGCCCGGCAGGATGAAGGATTCAAGGGGTTTCAGGTCGCCGTTCATCGCGTCGATCTCGCGCTCCAGCCGCTCGGTCTGGGCCGCGACGACGCGCAGGGGCGAGTATTTAGGGTTCTCCTGTTCCGGCGTGCAGAGGTCGGCGCCCAAATCGAACAGGTCGTTCTGGATGCGGGCCAGCATCGCGTCGGCCTCGCCGTCCAGATGCAGCCGGGCCAGGCCGATCACGGCGTTGACCTCATCCACCGCGCCATAGGCCGCGACCCGCGCGCTGTCCTTCGCCACCCGCGCGCCGTCGCCCAGGGAGGTCTCGCCCTTGTCGCCGCCGCGGGTATAGATCTTGGTCAGCTTGACCATCGCTTGGCCCTCAGCGCCCCAGCAGGAAGAACAGGGCCAGGATCAGCAGGGCCAGGGCCTGCAGGGCCACGCGCCAGCGCATCAGCTTGTTGGAGCGTTTGGGATCGCCCATCCGGAACACGCCGACGACCAGGACGGCGAGGACGGCGAACAGGGCCAGGCCCATGACGATGGGGAATGCGTCGTGCATGACCGCTCCTACCTAGAGCGCCGCCGCCTCCGGCACAAGCGGGGCACAAGCGAACCCGAAACGCGTCTAAAGCCGCGCCCCTAGTTTCGTCGGGTCAGCAGGCCGCGGGCGATGATATGGGCCTGGATTTCGGCCGTGCCCTCGAAGATGTTCAAGATGCGGGCGTCGCACAGCACGCGGCTGACCGCGTATTCCTGGGCATAGCCGTTGCCGCCGTGGATCTGCACGGCGTTGTCGGCATTGGCCCAGGCGATCCGCGCGGCGAGCAGCTTGGCCATGCCGGCTTCGATGTCGCAACGCCGGCCCGAATCCTTTTCGCGCGCGGCGAATTGGGTCAGTTGGCGGGCGATCATGGTTTCGACCGCCATCCAGGCCAGCTTCCCGGCGATGCGGGGGAAGGCCAGGATCGGCTTGCCGAACTGCACCCGCTCGCGGGCATAGGCCAAGCCGATGCCGAGCGCGCAGCGCGCCACGCCGACGGCGCGGGCGGCCGTCTGGATGCGGGCGCTCTCGAAGGTCGCCATGAGCTGCTTGAAGCCCTGGCCTTCGACCCTGCCCAGGAGGTCGTCGGCCGGTACCTCGAAACCGTCGAAGCCGATCTCGAACTCCTTCATGCCGCGATAGCCCAGCACGCCGATCTCGCCCCCGTTCATGCCGGCGGCGGGAAAGGGGTCGTCGGCCGTGCCGCGCGGCTTGGGCGCGAAGAACATGCTGAGGCCGCGATGGCCCCTCTCGTCCGGGTTGGTGCGCGCCAGCAGGGTCATGACGTCGGCCCGGGCGGCATGGGTGATCCAGGTCTTGTTGCCAGTCACCCGGTAGATCTCGCCGTCGCGCACAGCGCGGGTGCGCAGGCTGCCCAGGTCCGAGCCCGTGTTGGGTTCCGTGAACACGGCTGTCGGCAGGATCGAGCCGTCGACGATGCCGGGCAGCCAGCGCGCGCGCTGTTCGTCGGTGCCGAACAGGACGAGCAATTCGCCCGCGATCTCCGACCGGGTGCCGAGGGAGCCGACGCCGATATAACCCGCGCTCAATTCTTCGGTCACGACGCACATCGCCGTCTTGCCCATGCCGAGGCCGCCATGTTCCTCCGGCACGGTCAGGCCGAAGACGCCCAGTTCGGCCATCTCCGCGATCACGTCGAGGGGGATCAGGACGTCCTTCAGATGCCAGTCCTGGGCGGCCGGGGCGACCTTCTCCTCGGCAAAGCGGCGGAACTGGTCGCGGACCAGGGCCAGGGTCTCGTCCAGCCCGTCTTCGCCGAACGCGCCGTCGGCGATATGGGCGGCGATCGCCATGCGCACGGCATTGGTGTTGCCGGCGGCGGTCAAGCGGCGCACGGCCGGGGTTCGGAAGGCGTCGAGCGCCGCGTCGTCCAACCCCATATCCGCCGGGCGCACGGTCTCGCCCTGGTTCATCGCGATCCCCTGGGCGATCTGGCCGAGATATTCGCCGAAGGCGGCCTGGAGCATCAGGATTTCGAGTTCGCCCAGCTTGCCGTCGGCCTCCAGGCGTCGGGCCCAGGCCAGCATTTCGCGCAGGGCGGCGCCGTAGGTCGCCAACCAGGCATAGCCATGGGCGGCGAATTGGTGCTCTTCCAGCTTGGCCGGATCAATGCCGGCTTCGGCCCCGACAAGGCCGGTCATGGCGGCGCGCGCCGCGTCGACGAGGCGTTCCGCGGGTTCGAGCGCCTCTGCGCAAAGCGGCAGGAGGTCAGAGAGCGGTTCGGCGCGTCCCGCCGTCGCCGGGTTCGCCGATGAGGATTGGGAAACGGTCTGCGCCATGGCGGGTTACCGTCAGTCTGACAGGAGGAGGAAGGCAGGCTATACCGCCGGAGCGCATCCTGGGGCAAGGTGCCCGCGCCATCGATTCGGGCTACTCTGCCCGCCGCGCCATGCGACGCGAGGGGAAAAATCCATGATCCGGCTGCGCCTGTTCCTGACCCTCGGGGTCGGTCTGTTCGTGGTCGTCCTGGTCGCCGGCGTCGGCGGGCTGGGTGTGTTCGGCGCGATCGAGAACGCCCTCGCGGTCAAGCGAGAGTTCCAGACCTTCCGTGCCGAGGTCGTCGGCCGTTCGGTGCTCGACTACTTCGCGCGCGTCGAGGGCGAGGCCCATGTCGTCGGCACCCTGATCGCGCTGGATCCCGCGCTCGTCGAGGAGGACGAGCATATCGCTAAGCTTCTGACGGCTCTGGTCGGCAACCTCGACGGTGTGCGCGATGCGACTCTGGTTCGCCGGGACGAATCCAATGTCATGGTCTTCCTCGAGGACGGCGAGATCGGGGTCGAGCTCGACGGCCCCCTCGATCCGGAGGCCTACGCGATCATGCGGGCGGGGCGCACGCACACGGACAGCGAGGGCTACGAAGACCTCTATTTCGAGCCTTTCGACCGTCGCGCGGTGACAACCTATACCCTTCATCTCGAGGATCCCGACCGTCGCCCCTTGGGCACCCTGTTCATCGACATCGATATTTTCAGCCTGACCGAATCGATTGCCCATGAGCGCGAGTCCGACGACAGCTACATCTTCCTGATCGACAGCCGCGGCATGGTCATGGCCCATCACGAGTTGACCGGCACGGATGTCGTTGCGTCCCTCGACAGCCTGCCCGAGGTGCGCCACCTCGCCGATCCGGTGCCCGCCACGGTGCTTGGCCATATCCGCAAGACCGGCGAGCTGCCCGAGCTGATCGAAACGGGCCACGGCGATTTCCTGATCACCGTCTCACCCTTGCCCGGGTTGGGGGAAAGCGAATGGCTGGTCGTTTCGGCGGTGAACTACGACGAGATCCTGGGAGACGCCCATGACCGGGCGCGCCTGATCGCGATCATCGGCTTGGTCGTCCTGGTGTTCGCGGTCGGCGTCTCGCTCTGGGTCGGCGGTATGATCACCCGGCCGGTCGAGCGCCTGGCCTCGGCGGCCGACGCGATACAGGAGTTTCAGCTCGAACTGCCGGCCGGGCAGGTCAGTCGCTTCACCGAGTTGAATCAGGCGGAACGCGCTTTCGCCGCGATGCTCCGGGGCCTGCGCGTCTTTTCGCGCTATGTCCCGAAAAGCCTGGTGCGTCGCCTCATCCAGATGGAAGAAGCGGGTTCGGCGATTGTGCCGGAGGACCGCGCGGTGACCGTCCTGTTCACGGATATCGCCGGCTTTACCTCGATCTCGATGGGCATGGCACCGGATCGGCTCGCGCAGATGCTCAACGACTATTTTACCGTCCTGGTCGGCCCGGTCCTGGTCGAGGAGGGCACGGTGGACAAGTTCATCGGCGATGCCCTGATGGCGTTCTGGAACGCCCCCCTCGCCCAGGACGATCATGCCGACCGCGCGGTCCGCGCCGCTCTCGCGATCCGCGCGGCGACAGACGTCTTCAACCGCGATCGGGCGGCGCGGGGCGAGCCCGAACTGCGCACCCGAATCGGCGTCCATACCGGGGTGGTGCTGGTCGGCGATATCGGCACGGAGGAGCGTCTCAACTACACCATCGTCGGCGATGCGGTGAATACGGCGGCCCGCCTCGAAGCCCTCGGCAAGGATATCGGCAGTTTTCTGTGTATCTCGGAGGAGACTCGGCAGGCTTGCGGCAGCGACTATGCCTGGCGCGGCATCGGTGAGATTACCCTGCGCGGCCGTTCGGCCGAGACAGTGGTCTACACCATCGATCCGGCGGAGGGAGAAGCGGCCGAGGAACCGGCTTGAGACGACGATTCGATTCTAATCGAATCGAATGACGATTTTGCCGAAGAAGCTGCCCTCGCGTTGACGTCGCAGGGCCTCGTGCAACTCGCCGAAGGTGAAAACCCGCTCGTCGACGACCGGGCGCAGGCGGTTGACCGCGAAACAGCGTGCCATGGCCTCGAACGAAGCCCGGTGGCCGACCACGATGCCGACCATGCGCGCCGCCTTGAGGAAGACCGACGGCAGGTTCAGCTCCACGACATTGCCCGAGAGATTGCCGATCAGGGAGACCGTGCCGCCGCCCGCGACCGCGCGCAGGGATTGCTTGAGGGTATCGGCGCCGCCGACCTCGACGACGACATCGGCACCCGTCCCGCCGGTCATATCCCATGCGGTCCGGCCCCAGTCGGGATCGGCGGTATAGTCGATCACCGCATCGGCCCCCAACGCTTCCAGCCGTTTCGCCTTGGCCGCGTTCGAGGTTGTCGCGATCACGCGGCAGCCGAAGGCCTTGGCGATCAGCAGGGCATAGAGGGAAACCCCGCCCGAGCCTTGGACCAGCACCGTGTCGCCGGCCTGAATACCGCCCGCCTCGACCAGAGCCGACCAAGCCGTGACCCCGGCGCAGGGCAAGGTCGCGGCCTCGAGATCGGTCAGGTGGTCCGGCACCTTGACGACGAAGCGCTCGTCGACGGCCATGCGCTCGCGCATCACGCCGTCGAGGCGACCGCCCAACTGGTTCCACCAATGCTCCGTCGCGTAGGGGCCGTCGAGCCAGGACTGGTTGAAGCAGGGGCAGACCCGGTCACCGACCGCGACCCGGGTCACCGCCGCGCCCGTCTCAATCACTTCGCCCACGGCGTCGCCGATCGGAATCAGCGGCAGTTCGCCCGTGTAGCGGCCATAGCCGCGCTCGACGACCAGCGGGTCGCGATAGTTCAAGCTGGCGGCCTTGATCCGCAGCAGCACGTCGCGCGGGCCGAGGACGGGCTCCGGGCATTCGCCCAGAACCAGGCTCTCGAAATTCCAGTCGCGAATCTCCCAGGCTTTCATCGCCGTCCCCCGTTACGCCGCGGCAGTCTCCTCCAGGCTGCGCAAGCCGGGGCGCGGGGCCTGGACGAGGACCGCCATGTTGCCCGGCTTATGCTCGTTGCGCAGCATTTTCATATGGGCTTCGGGAATTTTGGCCCAGGGGAAGACCTCGCTCATGCGGGAATCGATGCGCCGCTCGATCACCAGCTTGTTGACCTGGCTGGCCTGTTTCAGGTTGGCGAAATGGCTGCCCCGGATGCGCTTCTGCCGCATCCAGACGAAGCGCGCGTCGAAGGTGATATTGTAGCCCGTGGTGCCGGCGCAGAAGACCGCCATGTCGCCGCGCTTCACCACGAAGCAGGAGACGGGGAAGGTCGTCTCGCCCGGATGCTCGAAGACGAAATCGACATCGTTGCCCTTGCCGGTGATGTCCCAGATCGCCCGGCCGAACTTGCGCACCTTCTTGGCATAGGCGCCGTAGGCTTCGGTGTCCTCGACATCGAGCATGCGGCCCCAGCAGTCGAAGTCGCGCCGGTTGATCGTTTTGCCCGCGCCGCCTCGTGTCTTCGGAGGCGGGTGGTTAAGCTCGCGGCGGCAAGGCGAACCGAAGGGCGGCCATGGGCCTCGACCTCCTGCGAATCGAACTCAACGGCCTGTGGATGTCCGGCCTGATCGTGCCGGGCGGCGTCGCCTTTCTGGTGGCGATTCTGACCCGGCGCGCCGCGTTCGGCATGGCTGTCGGCTTCTCGCTCGCCGTCTGGCTGCGCACCGGCTTCCCCTTCATTCCCTTCGGCGCGGCCGAACATGCGGTCGCCCTGGCGGTGTTGGCGGGCGCAATTCTCGGCGTTGGAGCGGGGCGCCTGCGATCGTCGCTTGGCAGGCCGGCGGCCGTCGCCGTATGCGCCCTTGCGGCCTTGGGTGTGGCCTGGCCGATGGTCGCAACGCCCTCCTGGGGCGCGGCGATGATGGTTTTCGCGGCGGCCGTCATCGGCACCCTCGGCCATGCGGCCCTGGGCCGCGTCGCGGCGCGGCCGGTCGCTTGTGCCCTGGCGCTCGGCGCGGGGTTGGGCGGGCTGGGCGTCGCGTCCGCGTTCGGCGGCGCAACCAGTCTCGTCGTGCCGCCAATCGCCCTGGGCGCGGCGGTCCTCGGGGGGGCTTTTGCGCTCGCCTGGCGGGGGCAAGGCTTCGGGCCCGCGGCTTTGTTGCTCTGCGGGGCCGGCCTTGCGGGGTTCGCCGCCGAGGCCTTGACCGCCACCCTGGTCGACCGCCTCGCGCTTCTGCCCTTGCCGTTTTGTTTCGCCGGCCTGTTGGTTCAGGGGCAGGGCTATGGCGCGCATGTCCGTATCGCGGCGATCGCGGGTGCTCCGGTGGTGGCGGCCGGCGTGCTTGCCTATGGTCTGCAATAGATCGCCGGACGTCGCCGGTTGACCGTTGGCCGGGCCACGGATAGGGTTTCGGCCATGAACTGGCGACTTCCCCGCGGGCGAATTACGGCCCCGGTATCTCTTGGATACCGGGCTTCTGCCGTTCCTCGTTCCGACCGTTCTCGGGAGTTCGCCGGTCATGTCGCACGTATCTGACTATCCTCATACTGCCTGTTTCTCCGTCCATTCGGGTGTCGACCCTGCGGCGCTGCCGCGCGTGATGGGGCAGTTCGCCAAGCGCGGGCTGGTGCCCAGCCAATGGCACAGCACCATCGCCGGCCCGCGGGGCGCCGAATTGCATATCGACCTTCAGGTGCAAGGCCTTCGGCCCGAACTGTGCGAGCAGATCGCCCGGACCCTGCGCCAGATGGTCGAGGTGCGCCTGGTGCTGACCTCGGAGAAGCGCCTGGCAATATCGGCCTAGGCCTCGGCTCCGGACCGCCTTGTGCCTCCTACGCCGCTATGACCTAATTAAAGTTGCGAATGCCGCGCAGCACGAGTCGTGCGGGACCGAGTTCCTGGGAGGATCGCGGCATTCGGCGTCCAGGTTCCGCGTCGAGCGTGCATCCACTGGAGGCACCAATCATGAATTTGTTGAGACATGCGGCGCTCACGGCGCTCGCGATCGGCGCTCTGTCGATTTCCGCCGCGCAAGCGGCTGAGACCAAAGGGTCCGTCACCGACGAGGTCGGCGTCATCGAAATCCAGAAGGGCCAACCCGTTGTTCTCGGCGCCTATCTCGCCGTCGGCGGGCCCGAATCGGCCCTCGGCATCGACGAGAAGCGGGCGATTGAGATTGCCTTGGACGAGGTCGACTGGAAGATCGCCGGCCACCCGGTCAAGCTCAACGTCGAAGACTCGTTATGCAATTCCGAAGGCGGCCAGAATGCGGCCACCAAGCTGGCGGCGAACCAGAAGGTCGTCGTCGTGATCGGGCCGTCCTGTTCGAATGCGGCCATGCCGGGCGCGCCCATCCTGGGCAAGGCCGGCATTCCGTCGATCGGCCTCAACAGCGTGCCCGCGATTACCGAGCCCGATCGCGACCCGATCTACAACTGGTACACGCGGACCGCCTTCAACGATTCCTGGTCCGCCCTGTCCGATGCGGATTACGCCTACAACACGGCCGGTGCGCGCCGGGTGATCGCGTTGCATGACGGCACGTCCTATTCCGAATCCGTGGCCAAGCATTTCGCCGAGGCCTTCAAGGCCCAGGGCGGCGAGGTCATCAGCATCGAGGCCGGGGCGCCCAGGACGTCGATATGCGTCCGGCCTTGACCAAGATCGCGGCCGACAAGCCCGATATGATCTACATGCCGCTCTACGTCTTCGCGGCGGGTTATGTCGTGCGTCAGGCGAAGGATGTCAGCGGGCTCGAGAACACCATTCTTCTCGGCCAGAACGCGCTGATGACGCCGGATATGATCACGGCGGCGGGCGATTCGGTGGTTGGCTTCAGGATTGCCCTGGTTGATCTCTCTCCCGAGGTGTTCAGCCCGGATTACCCGAAGTTCATCAACACCTATGTCGAGAAGTATGGCGAAAAACCGCCGCAGGCCTATCATTACTTGGCCTATGACGCGACCAAGATGGCTCTGGCGGCGATCGAAAAAACGATGGTCACCGACGACAAGGGCAACAGCTATATCGGACGCAAGGCGATGCGCGATGCCCTCTATTCGACCAAGGGGCTCTCGGGCCTGTCCGGCGAAATCACCTGCGATCAATACGGCGATTGTGGCGTGTTCCACGGCGCTGTCTACGAGTTCACGGACTCGGACGCGGCGACCTTCGAGCCGGGCAAGAATCCCAAGAAGATCTGGCCGAACTAGGCAGGATTTCTTCGTCGATACGGAACGGCGGGGGCGCTTCGGCGCCCCCGTTTTTCGTTCGGGTCTTGCATCGCGATCCGGATTCGCTTAGGTGGCGCCCATGGCCTTTCTCGACCGTATCCGCGAATGCAATGCCCATGACATCGCGCGCTTCCGCCCCTTCATCGTGGCGGGACAACGAATCGGCTGGGTGCGCCACGACCTGGCGGAACGCTTGGACGGGTTCGACGGGGTCTTCGCCGTCGCGCCGGATCGCGTCGCCCTGCGCGACGAGATCGGCGGTTTCGAAGCGCGTTCGGCCGCGATGGCGGAGGTGTTGGCCGTCCTGCGCGGCGAGGGCGTGGTGCCGGCTTGGCGCGACGAGGTCTATCCGGTTGTCCGGCGCTTCGGTGACGCACCGCTGCTGCAAATGGAGCGGGCCGGCGTGCCGGTCTTCGGCATCCGGGCCTTCGGCGTCCACATGAACGGTTTTGTGCGGCGCGGGAGCGGCATCGAGATGTGGATCGCGCGGCGCTCGCGCGCCAAGCCGACCTTTCCCGGCATGCTCGACAACACGGTCGCCGGCGGCCAGCCCATCGGGCTCACCCTCATGGAAAACCTGATCAAGGAATGCGGCGAGGAGGCTTCGATCCCGCCCGATCTGGCGGCGCGTGCCGTGCCCGCGGGCGCGGTCTCCTACATGGCGGCGGTCGAGGAAGGGCTGAAGCCCGACGTCCAGTATTGCTTCGACCTGGAATTGCCCGCCGGGTTCACGCCCCGGCCGAACGACGACGAGATCGAGGAATTCTACCTCTGGCCCATCGAAAAGGTGGCGGAGACCGTGCGCGAGACGGCCGAGTTCAAGTTCAATTGCAATCTCGTGCTCATCGATTTCCTGATTCGCCATGGCCTGATCGCGCCGGACGATCCGGACTATATCGACATCGTCCACGGCCTCAGGCAGTAGGTCGCCTCAGGCGCCTGTGTCGAAACCGGCCATGCGCCGGACTTCCTCCGCTGAGCGGCCCGCCTCGCGCAGGGCGCACAGGGTCAGGGCGCGGTCGCGCTTGGCGAAACGCCGGCCGGTCTCGTCGGTCAGCAGGCGGTGATGGCGATAGCGCGGCGCGGGCAGGCCCAGAAGGGCCTGGAGCAGGCGGTGAACATGGGTCGCCTCGAACAGGTCTTCGCCCCGGGTCACCACCGTCACCCCCTGCAGGGCGTCGTCCACGGTGACCGCCAAGTGATAGCTGGTCGCGACATCCTTGCGGGCCAGGACGATATCGCCGTGGCGCAGGGGATCGCAAGGCTGCGGCCCGCGTTCCATCTCGTCCCATTCCAACGGCCCGGTCCGTTGCCCGGCTTGGGCCGCGTCGAGGCGCAAGGCATGGGCTTCGCCCGCCGCGATTCGCGCGCGCCGCTCATCCGCCGACAGGGCCCGGCAGGTGCCGGGATAGAGCGGCCTCTCCGGTCCGTGCGGCGCGCCGCCCGCGCGTTCGATCTCGGCCAGAATTTCCTTGCGCGTGCAGAAACAGGGATAGAGCAGATCGTCCCCGTCCAGCCGGTCGAGGGCGGTGCGGTAATCGGCCATGTGTTCGGACTGGCGGCGCACGGGCTCCTCCCATTGGAGGCCGAGCCAGGCCAGGTCTTCGCGGATCGCGGTGTCGAATTCAGGTCGGCAGCGCCCCACGTCGATATCCTCGATGCGCAGCAGAAAGCGGCCGCCCGCCGCGATCTTGCGGGCGAACAGCGCCGAATAGGCATGACCCAGATGCAGCAGGCCCGTCGGGCTGGGTGCGAAGCGGGTGACGATGGCGGCGGGATCGGCGGTCGCGGTCATGGTGGTGGCAGTAGCGCAGAGTTTGGGCTAAGGGAAGCCCATGGCCCCCCGCTTGACCCGCGCCACCATGAAAACCGGCCTCGACGCCCTGGCGGCGGCCGACCCCGATCTCGCGCGCATTCGGGAAGCGATCGGCGACCCGCCGCTGCGGACCCGGGCGGGCGGCTTCCCCGCGCTCCTCCAGATCATCGTCGAACAGCAGTTGTCCGTCGCCTCGGCCCGCGCGATCTGGAACCGGGTCGAAGGGGCGCTGGGCGCGGTCACGCCCGAGGCCTATCTCGCCCTGGACGCCGACGGCGCCCGCGCCTTGGGGATGAGCCGGGCCAAGCATGTCTATGCCGGCGGTCTGGCCGAGGCGATCGCAGAAGGCCGGCTCGACCTCGCGCGCATCCACCGGATGGAGGACGAGAAGGCCATCGCCGCCCTGGTCGAGCTGAAGGGCATCGGGCGCTGGACCGCGGAAATCTATCTGCTTTCGGCCATGGCGCGGCCCGATATCTGGCCGGTCGACGACCTCGCCATCCAGGCGGCGGCGGGCCATGCCAAGGGCTTGGAGACGCGCCCGGACCGCAAGGAAATGTTGGTGTTGGGCGAGGCTTGGCGGCCCTGGCGGGCGGTTGCGGCGCGGCTGCTGTGGCACTATTTCCGCAACGTCGTTTCCGCCCGGCCGATCCCCTACACCGCCGCGGAGCAATGAATAACAAGGAGAAAACCCTATGCCCGGCCTGTTCGAATTGAGCGGACCCGCCATGCCGCCGGTCCGCGGCGGTGCGCCCGATGCCCTGGTCGTCCTGCTGCACGGTTACGGCGCCGACGGCAACGACCTGATCGCCTTGGCGCCTCATCTCGGCCAGGCGGCGCCCGGCGCGCAGTTCGTCTCGCCCAACGCGCCCTTTCCCTGCGAGATGGGATTCGGCCGTCAGTGGTTCGGCGCCTCCGACCGCTCGCCGGAAGCCTATCTGGGTGGCACGCGCGCGGCCGCCGCCATTCTCGACGGCTTCCTCGACGATCAGCTCGCCGCCCTGGGCCTGGAAGAAGGCCGCATGGCGCTGGTCGGCTTTTCCCAAGGCACGATGATGGCCCTGCATGTGGCGCCGCGCCGGCCCACGGCCTGCGCCGGGGTGGTCGGCTATTCGGGCCGGCTGGTGGCGCCCGAACTGCTGCCCGAGGAAGCCGTGTCGCGCCCGCCGGTCGTGCTGGTCCATGGCGACGCCGACGAGGTCGTGCCCTATGCCGCCATGGCCGAGGCGCAGAACGGGCTCGAGGCGGCCGAATTCTCGGTCGAATCCCATAGCCGCCCGGGCCTTGGCCACGGCATCGATCAGGAGGCCCTGGTCCTCGGCGCCCGCTTCCTCGCCAAGGTGCTGGGCTAGGCTAGAGCCTGTCGACCGACTGCCTTACCCTCCACACCGGCCCTCCCCCACAAGGGGGGAGGGGGATTGCTGCGGCGAAGGATTCGTATGCTTCTCCCTCCCCCTCGATGGGGGAGGGTTGGGGTGGGGGTGAGAATAGGCGTCTATAGCGGCCGGCTTCAGGCCGTAACTAATGGCGCTACTCCGCCGTGCCGCGGATCGGGTAGCCCTTTTCCTGCACGAAGCCGATGCCGCCCAGAATCTGTTCCAGGTCCGGTCGGATAAAGGGCGCGTTGGCGATTTCGATCATATAGGCCTGTCCCTCGGGGTTGATGACGAAGAGGCCCGGTTCCGGAAAGGCGTGGTCGGTTTCGGCGTCCGAGCGCGGCTCGGAAATGTAGAGGCCCATGGCGCGCATCTGTTCGGCATCGAGGCCATAAGCCAAGGGCACCGCCCCGACATCCCATTCCGCCCGGCTCGCCTCGGCCTGTTCGGCGGTGTCGGCGGAGATGGCGACCAGGTCCGTGTTGGCGGCCGCGAACCGGTCTGCCATGCCGCCGAGTTTGGCGAGATAGCGCGAGCAGATCGGACAGTGCTTGCCCCGGTAGACGACGACCATCTGCCATTTGTCGCGCGCGCCGCCGAGGGCGACTTCGCCGCCGCCCGCCTTGGGCAGGCGCATTTCTGGGAACTGATCGCCGGATTTTAACTTCGCTGTCATGGAACGGTCTCCGTTGTGTAAGGCGTTGTGGACAGGGTCGCCCGTGAGGCTTCTCGGGCCATGGGGCGACCCCGGGGGGCGACCCAGGGACGGGGACGTGTCTTAGAGGGTGCGGTTTCCGCGGCGCGATTCAAGCCCTGCGAGGCGGCATGACACACAAAAGTGATGTCCGCCCAGTGAGCGGATCCTTCGAGGGGACCCAGCGAGGGGACCGGGACGCGGAAGCTCGGCGTCGAACATTTGGGACGCTCGCCCGCCTAGATGTTGTGTTTGCGGGGACGTCTCGGCATGATTGTTGCGCTTGGCCGTCCGCGGCCTTGAAATCGCGGATGGCAGCGGCTCGGTTTTGATCGCGGGTGCCGGACGGCGACGATGCTGAAGGATACGCCAGCTCTAGTTCTCAATGCGGATTTCTGTCCGCTGAGCTATTTCCCCTTGTCGGTCTGGCCCTGGCAGGACGCCATCAAGGCGGTGTTCCTCGACCGGGTGAACGTGGTTTCGGAGTACGAGCGGGTCGTGCACTCGCCCTCCTTCGAGATGCGTTTGCCCAGCGTGATCGCGCTCAAGGAATACATTTCGCTGTCCCGCCGCCCGGCCTTCACCCGCTTCAACGTGTTCCTGCGCGACCGCTTCGTTTGCCAGTATTGCGGCGGCCGTTTCCCGATCCCGAACCTGACCTTCGATCATGTCACGCCGCGTTCGCGCGGCGGGCGGACGAACTGGGAGAATGTCGTGACCGCCTGCGCGGACTGTAATCTTCGCAAGGGCAATTGGATGCCGCGCCAGGTCGGCATGATGCCCGTGCACGAGCCGGCCGTGCCGACCAGCTACCAGTTGCGCGAGAACGGCCGCGGCTTTCCGCCGGGCTATCTCCACGACACCTGGCGCGATTACCTCTATTGGGACAGCGAGCTGGAGACCGGCTAGGCCCGAGAGCCCGGCCTATCAGAACCGGGTCGAAAGCCAGATCGCGAGGCGCGAGCCCGTCTTGACCGCCCCGGCCAGCAGTTCGTAGCCGGGGGCCTCGTAGGCGCCGTGCTCGACGGCCGTGTCCAGATGCTCCAACTCATCGTCGCGGAAGGTTTGGATCTTTTCGCGCAGGGGCGCTTCGTCGTCGCCCAGCCGCCCGGCTTGGTCTGCGTAATGCTCGCCGATGACTTCCTCCACGGCCACCGTGCAGGCCATGGCGGCGCGCGGCCCCAGGGCCGCCGTCGCCGCGCCCAGGGCGAAACCGGCCATATGCCAGAGGGGCTGTAGTGCGGTGGGGCGCACCCGGCGCTCCGCGATCATCTCGTTGAAGGCGGCCAGGTGTTCGTGCTCCTGGGCCAGCATCCCTTCGATCTCGCGCCCGGCCACGGTGCCGCGCAGCACGGCGAGCTGCCCTTCATAGATGCGCACCGCGCCGTATTCGCCGGCCTGGTCGACCCGGATCATCCGCGCGACCAGCTCGTCCCTGTCGGGGTCGCCGGGCAGGGCGTCCTCGGCCGTGATCCGGGGCCGAGCCCTGGCCTCATCCTTCGGCGGCGCGCTCATGGCCGCGCTCTCCCGCCGCGCAAGACGGAGCCAAGGGTGAAGGTGGCCATGGCGAGGGCGAAGAGGCCGTTCCAGCCGGCGAGCGAAATGCCCAGGACGACGCCCTGAGGTTCGTCGCATCGGGGCACCGGGCCGGCCGCAAGCGTTGCCTTCAGATCCGCCAGGCTGGTCGCCGCGTTGCCGCCCGTCCCGCAGGAGGCGGTGCCTTCCCACCAATGCTGCTCGACTCCGACATGGAAGCCCGCGATCCCGGCATCGGCCAGGAAGGCGAGGCCTGCAGCCAGCAGCAGCCAGCGCGCCTGGCCGGGAAGGATCAGGACCAGAGCCGCGAGCACGATGACGACGCCGTAGGGGTAGCGTTGCCAAACGCAAAGTACGCAGGGCTGCAGCCCCGCCAGGTGCTGCAAGGCGAAGGCGCTGGCCAGGGCCAGGACGGCGGCGGCCAGAACGAGTGTGGCGACGGTGCGAAGCGGTAAGGTCATGACCGCAGATATAGCGCGCCCGCGCCGCCGGTGGGAGGGGGTTAGAACAGGTACTTCACGGCGATGAAGCCGCCGACGATCAGCAGGAAGGTGACGGTGGTGACCAGGGCCAGGCGTTTTTCGATGAACTCCTTGACCCAGGGCCCGCAATACCAGAGCAGCGCGCCCTCGAGATAGAAGCGCGGCGCGCGCGAGACCAGGCAGCCGATGGTGAAGGACAGCATGTCGAGCCCCGTGACGCCGCTGGAGATCGTGACGATCTTGAAGGGAAAGGGGGTCAGCCCGCCGCCGATGACGATCCAGACGCCCCATTTGTTGTAGGCCTCCTGGAAGGCGGCGAAGTCCTCCATATAGCCGTAAAGCTCGAGCAGGGGACGCCCGACCATCTCGAACAGGTAATGGCCGATGGCGTAGCCGAGATAGGCGCCGGCAATCGACGTGATGGTGCAGACCGCCGCGATGCGCCAGATGCTTTCGCGCCGGGCGACCATCATCGGCACCATGATGACGTCCGGCGGCAGCGGCAGGATCGAACTGTCGAGGAAGGACACCGTGCCCACCGCCCAATAGGCGTTGCGATGGCGGGCCAGGTTCATCGCCCAGTCGTAGACGGCTCTCAGCACGGGGGACGAACTCCAGAGGGCGGATGCGGGTGGCGCTGGCTTTACCAGCCGGGTCCGCGCCGGGCAAGCGCACTCCGCGTTGACCCGCCAGGGCCGCGCGCTATGATCGCGCCGCGTGCCCCTGTGGCGGAACTGGTAGACGCGGCAGACTCAAAATCTGTTGCCCGCAAGGGCGTGGGAGTTCGAGTCTCCCTGGGGGCACCATTTCTCTTTCGATTGCGCCGGTTCCGCGTTGCGCGCCCCGTTTTTGGCGTGCCCTACGCCCCCGCCTCCCGGATCGTCCGCCAGATCTTCTGCGGCGTCGCGGGCATGTCGATATGGGCGAGGCCGTAGTCCGACAGGGCGTCGACCAGGGCGTTCATGACCGAGGGCAGGGCGCCCGCGCAGCCCGCCTCGCCGCAGCCCTTCGCCCCCAGGGGGTTGGTCTTGGCCGGCTCGGGCCGGCTCATCACCCTGAAATCGGGCGCGTCGCCGGCGATGGGCATGGCGTAATCCATGAAGGAGCCGGTCAGGAGCTGGCCGTCCTCGTCGTAGATCGCATGCTCCATCAGGGCCTGGCCGATGCCCTGGACCACGCCGCCATGGGCCTGACCCTCGACCAGCAGCGGATTGATGATGGTGCCGAAGTCGTTGACCATCAGATAGCGGTCGATGGCGACGGTGCCGGTGTCCGGATCGACCTCCAGTTCGCAGATATGGCAGCCGTTGGGAAAGGCCGAGGGCGCGCCGTCGTAGACCTCCGAGACGTCGAGGGTCCGCGGCATATCCTCGGGCAGGGCCAGGCCGCCGCGCAGCTTGTCGGCCAGGTCCATGATATGGATCGCCCGGTCGGTGCCCGCGATGACGAAGCGGCCTTCCGAGAATTCGATATCGGCCGCGGCCGCTTCCAGCACATGGCCGGCGATCCGGCGGCCCTTGTCGATCACCGCGTCGCCGGCCTGCAGGATCGCCGCGCCGCTGTTCATGATCGAGCGCGAGCCGCCCGTGCCGCCGCCCGCCAGCATCTCGTCGCTGTCGCCCTGCAGCAGCCGGATGCGGTCGAAGGGAATGCCCAGCTTCGCGCTCAGCACCTGGGCGAAGGGCGCGGCATGGCCCTGGCCGTAATCCAAGGTGCCGGTGATGATCGTGACCGTGCCGTCGTCCTCGAAGCGCAGCCCGCCCATTTCCTTGTTGGCCGGGGCCGTCACCTCGAGATAGCAGCCGATGCCCAGGCCGCGCTTTCTGCCCGCCTTCTCGCTTTCGGCTCTGCGCGCCTCGAAGCCGGCCTCGTCCGCCTCGTCCAGCGCCTTGTCCAGCAGGGCGGGGAAATTGCCGCTGTCATAGGTCATGCCGGAGGCCGCCTCGAAGGGCATGTCCTGGGGCCGGATCATGTTGCGCTTGCGCAGCTCGACCCGGTCGAGCCCCATCTCCCGCGCGGCCGTGTCGATCAGCCGCTCCATGTAGTAGTTGCCCTCGGGCCGCCCCGCGCCGCGATAGGCGGTCAAAGGCACGGTGTTGGTGAAGACGCATTTGACGCCGACTTCGATCAGCGGCGTGCGGTAGAGGCTGACCATGTTCTTGACGATATTCATGGTCGGCATCATCGGGCCGACATTGCCCAGCCAGGCGCCGAGATTGCCCAGGCCCGTCACGCGAATGGCGAGGAACCGACCATCCTTGTCGAGGGCCAGTTCGCCGGTCACCTGATGGTCGCGGCCGTGATGGTCCGACAGGAAGGCGCCGGAGCGGTCGTCGGTCCATTTGACCGGCCGCCCCAGCACTTTCGAGGCGTGCAGGGCGCAGACATATTCCGGGTAGCAGAAGATCTTCATGCCGAAGGAGCCGCCGACATTGCCCGTCAGCACGCGCACCTTCTCCGGCGCGACCCTCAGGATGTCGTTGGCGAGCTGGCGGCGCAGACCGAAGACACCCTGGCTGCATACCTGCAGGGTCCAATGGTCGGCCTCGGCGTCGTATTCGCCGATGGCCGCGCGCGGCTCCAGAGGATTGACCACGATGCGGTTGTTGACGAAATCGAGGCGCGTCACATGCGCCGCCCCGTCGAAGGCCTTGGCGACCTTTTCGGGATCGCCGTAGAGGAAGTCGAGCGCGACATTGCCCGGCGCCTCTTCGTAAAGCTGCGGCGCGTCGGGCTTCGCAGCCTCGGCCATGGAGGCAACGCCGGGCAGGGATTCGACATCGGTCATCACGGCCTCGGCCGCGTCGCGCGCCTGGTCCTGGGTCTCCGCCACGACCACCGCGACCGGGTCCCCGACGAAGCGCACCCGGTCGGTGGCCAGGGCGAAGCGGGGCGGCCGGTTCATGTCCGAACCGTCGCGGTTCTTGAAGGGCAGGCCGCATTTGAACCCGCCATAGCCGGCCTCTTGCAGGTCGGCGCCCGTGAAGACGGCCAGCACGCCGGGCATCGCCGCCGCGTCCACGGTATCGATGCCCTTGATCTCGCCATGGGGATAGGGACTGCGGACCATGGCGGCATAGGCCTGGCCGGGTCGGTTGATGTCGTCGGTATACTGGCCTTGGCCGCGCAGCAGGACCGGATCCTCCGTGCGCGGGACGGGCTGACCGACGCCGAATTTCCCAATGCCCAGTTCCGTGGTGGCGAGTTCGTTTTCGCTGACCTTGGCGTCCATGACGTCTCCTGGGGATTTGGTATTTGGCGGGGCGGCGCCCGCGATGGGGCTGCCCGGCGAATTGGGGGGGGCGATTCAGGGGCAATCTAAGGCGTGATCCGGTTCGGGGCCAGACCCGTACGTATTATTCCACCCCGGCTGGACCCTTCGAGACGCGCGCTGCGCGCGCTCCTCA
>JABIRQ010000403.1 GCA_018699755.1 Rhodospirillaceae bacterium
CGTCACCCCCGAACGCTCCGTCGGGCGGGAGTTGGGCGGCACCAATCTGGGCGCCCATATGGACGAGCTCTACAAGCGCGGCATCGAAATCCGGCCGGACATGCGGCTGACCGCCCTCTCGCGCGTCGGCAACCGCCTGCTGGCGCGGATCGAGAACATTTACAACGAGGCCTGGGATGAGATCGAGATCGACCAGGTCGTCGGCGAGAACGGCACCCTGCCGAACGACGATCTCTATTTCGCGCTGAAGCCCCTGTCGAAGAATCTGGGCGAGGCCGATATCGACGCCATGACCCGTTTCGCGCCGCAGGAGATCGTCGCCAATCCCGAAGGCGCCTTCATGCTGTTGCGGATCGGCGACGCCTGGGCCGGGCGCAATATCCACGCGGCGACCCTGGACGCCATGCGCTTCTGCAAGGATCTGTAAGGCACGGCGCAATAGCTCGCAGCAACCAAGCCTCCCCGGATGACCGAGACCGATTCCCCCGGCCGGCCCTGGCTCGGCGCCGCCTGCGGCCTGGCCGCGGCGCTCTGCTTCTCCTCGGGCGTCATGCTCTCGCCCACGGTCTATGCCGCCGGCAGCAACGCGCCGACCATCGTCGCCGCGCGGCTGGCGCTGCTGCTGCCGGTCTTCCTGGGCTATGCCTGGGTCGCGCGCCAGCCGATCCGCCTGCCCTTGCGGGCCCGCCTCTTCGCGCTCGCCCTGGGCGTCGTCACGGCCTGCCAGACCCTGGCGATCTTCACCTCCTATCGCTACATCCCGATCAGCCTGGCGACCCTGATCGAATATACCTATCCGCTGCTGACCCTGCTCGCCATGCGGATCTTGTACGGCGAGGCCCTGACCCCGGGCCGCTTGGCGGCCTTCGCCGCCGCGATCGCGGGGGTTTGCCTGGCCCTGCGGGTCGATTTCGCCGAGATCCATCCCATCGGCCTCGTTCTGGCCGTCACTTCGGCCCTGATCGTCGGCGGCCGGCTGATCGCGAGCAGCCGTTTCCTGCGGGCCTCCGACCCGATCCGTCTGCTGATTCATATGCAGATGGGCGGTCTCGCCGTCGCCCTGCCCCTGTTCGGGCTGACCGGCCGCATCGTCCTGCCCGACGCGGCGACGGGGATCGCGGCCCTGCTGGGCATGAGCGCGTTGAGCGGCATCGGCACCCTGCTCAGCCTGACGGCGGTCAGACTCGCCGGGCCCTCGCGCACGGCCATGGCGCAGACGGGCGAGGTCGTCTTCACGGTCGCCCTGGCGGCCCTGCTGCTCGGCGAAAGCCTGACGCCGCAGAAGATGCTGGGCGCGGGGCTGGTCCTGGCGGCCGTCCTCGGCCTCCAGTTCCTGCGCACGACGGGGCCGCGCGCGCCCCAAAGCGGGAAAGGCGAGGCGTGAATCTCTCGTCCCCATTCGCTAAACTCGGACCCTGCCGACCGTCTTCGTAAGGGAGAAACCAGTGGCGAATGTCTTTTCCAGCGCGGACATCCCGCTCGAGGAGCGCACGGTCGGCCGCTTGCTGGCGCGCGCAGTGGCCTTGTTCGGCAACAAGCCGTTCCTCCAGACGGTCGAAGGCGAGGTCGTGACCTATGCCGATCTCGACCGCCGCTCGAACCGGCTGGCCCACGGCCTCGCGGGTTTCGGCATCGGCCATCAGGACCCGGTGCTGATCATGCTGCCGGACGTGACGGACTACATCGCCGTGTGGTGCGGGCTGGGCAAGCGCGGCGCCATCGAGGTGCCGGTGAACGTGGCCTATCGCAAGAGCATCCTGCGCCGCATCTGCAACGATTCCGGCGCCAAGACCATCATCGTCGACCGGCAATACCTGGACCGGCTGGAGGAGATCGCCGGCGACCTCGAATCCCTCGAATGCTGCGTCCTGTTCTCCCAGGACGAGACCCAGCGCGGCGACCTTTCCCTACCGCCCAAGCTGGCCGAGCGCTGCCGGGCGGCGGCCTTCGAGGAGCTGCTCGCGGATGACGAAGGGCCGTTCGAAGCCGAGGCCGCGTTCCACGACCTGGTCGGCATCATGTACACCTCGGGCACCACGGGACCGTCGAAGGGGGTTGCCGTGACCCATGCCCATTCCTTCGCCTATGCCGAGGGCGCCGCGGAGATCTTCGCGCTGTGCCCCGAGGACGTCTTCTACAATTCCGGCCTGCCGCTGTTTCATGTCGGCGCGCAATGGGCGGTTTGCTACGCCTCGATGATCTACGGCGGGACAGTGATCCTCCGCCAGGGCTATTCCAACGACCATTTCTGGCCCGACATCGCCGAGCATGGCGGGACGGTCGTCTTCCTTCTGGGCGCCATCGCCAACTTCCTGTGGCAACAGCCGGAGACACCGAAGGACGCCGCCACGCCGCTCAAGAAGGTCGGCATGTTCCCCCTGGTCCTGGAGCACGAGGCCTTCGCCAAGCGGTTCGGCGTCGAAATCTCGTCGGGCTACGCCTCGACCGAGGACCCCTGCCCGATGATCCACCATTTCGGCGAGCCCTTTCCCAACAACAAATGCGTCGGCTACGCCCGCACCGACAAGTTCGAGGTCAGGATTTTCGACGAGCTCGACCGGGAATGCCCGCGCGGCACGATGGGAGAAATCTGCGTCCGGCCCAAGAACAGCTGGGACATCATGCTGAAATACTGGAACCAGCCGGAATACACGGCCGAATCCTTCCGCAACCTCTGGTACCACACGGGCGACGCCGGCTATCAGGACGAAGAAGGCCGGTTCTATTTCGTCGACCGGCTGACCGATTCCATGCGGCGGCGGGGCGAGAACATCTCGTCCATGGAGGTCGAGGACGAGGTCAACCAGCACCCGGGCGTGCTGGAATGCGCCGTGTTCCCGGTCTGGGACGAGCATTCCGAGCAGGAGGTCATGGTCGTGATCACGCCCAAGGCCGGCAAGACCGTCGATCCCGTCGAACTGATCGCCTTCCTCGACAAGCGCATGGCCTATTTCATGGTCCCCCGCTATGTCGATTTCTCCGACGATATCCCCAAGACCCCGACCGGGAAGATCCAGAAATTCACCCTGCGCGATAAGGGCGTGACGCCGACGACCTGGGACCGGGTGAAGGCGGGCGTGAAGCTGTCGCGCTGACCCAGCCGTGAAGGGGGCCGTGAAGGGGGCCGTGAAGGCGGTCGTCTTCGATCTCGACGGCACCCTGGTCGACAGCGCGCCGGACCTTTGCGCGGCCGCCAACGCGACCCTGGCGGACGAAGGGCTGGGGGCGCTCGATCTTGCGACGGTCAAAGGCTTCATCGGCGACGGCATCGACGCGCTGGTGGCGCGCTGCTTCGCTCAGGCCTCGACGAAGCCGCCGGATCTCGCCGCCGCCTCGGCCCGGTTCCGCGGCCATTATGGCCGCCAGGGCCATCGCCGAACGCGAGTTTTCCCCGGCGCCAAGGGCGCCCTGGAGACGCTGAAGGCGGCCGGCCTCCGCCTCGCCATCTGCACCAACAAGGACGAGGCGTTCGCGATCGAGATTCTGGAAGCGACCGGGCTGTCGGCCGGATTGGATGCCGTGGTCGGCGGCGATACGGCGGGTTACAGGAAGCCCGATCCCGCGCCTTTGCTCGCCTGTGCCCATCGCTGCGGGGCCGGGCCGGCCGAAACGATCTATATCGGCGACAGCGAGATCGACGCAGAAACGGCGGCGGCGGCGGGCATCGATTTCATCCTCTACGAGGAAGGCTACCGGCGGGACCAGGGCCGGCCGATCGCGCGCCGCGCCGCCTTTTCCGCGTTTCCCGACCTGCCGCGCCTCATCGCCACATTGGGCAAGGACTAGGCCAAGCCCCTAACCTGCCGCGTGGGCCGCCTTGGTCCGGGCCTGAAGGTCGCGCAGGACGGTCAGCTCCTCGTCGGTCGGCGGCGGCGTCTCCTCGACCGAATCGGCGAAGGCGACCGACCAGCCCGTCTCGTCTCGCACGGCCTCGCGCGTCACGCCCGGATGGAGGGACGCGACCGTGAAGGCCAAGGTCTCGGGATCCGGCTCCATGACGCAGAGGTCGGTGATCAGCTTGGTCGGGCCCTTGGTGTGGACGCCGAAGGCTGCCCTTCCCTCGCCGTTCGGCCCGTGCCCGAGCGAAGTGATGAAATCCAGCTTGTCGACGAAGACCCGTTTCTGGTGCCTCGCGGTGATGAAGATCTCGCCGCAGGAAATCGCAATCTCGGGTGCGCCGCCGCCGCCGGGCAAGCGAACCTTGGGCTTGTGGTAGTCGCCGACGACGGTGGTGTTGATATTGCCGTATTTGTCGATCTGGGCCGCCGCTAGGAAGCCAATGGTGATGCGCCCGCCCTGGAGCCAGTAGCGGAACATCTCCGGGCCAGAGACCGTGGTCAACGCCGTTTCGCACAGTTCGCCATCGCCGATCGAGAGCGGCAGGACGTCGGGCCGGGTGCCGATGGTGCCGGATTCGTAGATCAGGGTGATGTCCGGCGCATGAGTCAGGCGGGCCAGGTTGCAGGCGGCCGAGGGCGCGCCGATCCCAACGAAGCAGACATCGTCGTTGGAGAGCGCGCGGGCGGCCGCGATGGTCATCATTTCGGCGGGCTTGAAGTCGGGCATCGGCCTAGGCTCCCTTGCCGGCATGGCGGGCGAAATCCTCCGGCCCGCTCTTCAGGACATGCTCGTCCATCC
This sequence comes from Rhodospirillaceae bacterium, assembly GCA_018699755.1. GTDB lineage: Bacteria > Pseudomonadota > Alphaproteobacteria > CADEGL01 > CADEGL01 > JABIRQ01. Next base: position 4,639 of record JABIRQ010000403.1, read on the forward strand.
AGGCGAGAAAACCGTCGCGGTCGGCGGAGATGGCGTCCCATTCGGTGTAGAAGGCGTTGTCGCGGGGGTAGTAGCCCTGGGTGTAGGACGGGTGCGCGCCGCCCGGCACGACCGAGATACAATCCACCGTCCAATGGGGCAGGATGCAGAGGTTGGGGTGCAGCCCGCGCAGGTCCTCGACCACTTCCTCGACCGTGACGATGGCGGCCTTGGCGGCCAGCACCGCCTCCTTCTGCACGCCGACGATGCCCTCGATCAGGACATTGCCCTGCTTGTCGGCCTTCTGGGCGTGGATGATCGCGACATCGGGGTTGAGCGCGGGCACCGCCGCCAGCTCCTCGCCGGTGAAGGGACAGATCACCGATTTGATATTGGGATTGACGCGCTTGAGCTCGGCACCACGATAGCCGCGAAAGATCGCGCAGGGCAGGCCCGCCGCGCCGGCCTCGTAGGCATTGGCCATGGCGGCGTGGGAATGCTCCTCGATCTCGATGGCGCGCGGCCAGCCGTTCTCGACTGCGTCGCGCAGGCGGCGCAGCAGGCCGACGCCGGGATTGCCGGCGAAGGAGAAGATCAGCTTGGCGACGCAGCCCATGCCGATCATCTGGTCGTAGATCAGGTCCGGGGTCATACGCATGACCGTCAGGTCCTTGCGCCCCTGGCGGATCACCTCATGCGCCGCGGCATGGGGAATCAGATGGGTGAAACCCTCCATCGCCAGGGACGCGCCGTCCGTCACGCACTGCGCGACGGCCTCCCCGAGCGGCATTATTCTCGCCATTCGCCTCGCCCTTCCCCCGTTGATCCGGCAGCGGAACAATCGTGCTAAGGAAGGGGAGGGTCAAGCAATCCATGACCGAGGGAAACACATGAACACGATCAGGGGCGGGGACGCGTTTCTCGCAATCCTCAAGGACGAAGGCATCACCCACCTGTTCGGCAATCCGGGCACGACCGAACTGCCGCTGATGGACGCCGTCGGCAAGCAGACCGAGATGAAATACGTCCTCGGCCTGCAGGAATCGATCGTGGTGGCGATGGCCGACGGCTTCAGCCGCGCCTCTGGCCGCCTCTCGGCCTGCAACGTCCATGTGGCACCCGGCCTCGGCAACGCCATGGGCGCGATCTACAATGCCAAGTTCTCGCGCACGCCGATGATCGTCACGGCCGGCCAACAGGAGGTCGGCCACGGCCTGACCGAGCCGCTGCTCTACGATCCGCTCGTCCCGATCGCCGAGCCGCTGGTCAAATGGGCGATCGAGATCACCCGCCTCGAGGACTTGCCGCGCGTCGTGCGCCGGGCCGCCAAGATCGCCACGACGCCCCCCATGGGTCCGGTCTTCATCTCCCTGCCCGGCGATATCCTGAACGACGAGAAGGGCATCGAACTGGGGCGGCCGACCCGCGTGGATGCCGCCGGGCGCCCGTCGGACGCCGCCTTGGATCGGCTGGCCGAACGACTGCTGGCCGCGCGCAGCCCGGCGATCATCGCCGGGAACGAGGTCGTGACCTCCGACGCCTTCGAAGAGATCGCCCGCTTCGCCGAGGCCCTCGGCGCGCCCGCCTATCAACAGACCGTGCCCTTCGGCGCCCATTACCCCTCGACCCATCCCTGCTTCATGGGCGCCCTGCCCCGCAACCAGGGCCGGGTGCGCGAGATCCTGGGCGAGCACGACCTGCTGGTGGTCGCCGGGGCCGACGTGCTGCGCATGTCGGTCTGGAGCCGGACCGACCCGCTGCCGCCCGACATGCCGCTGGTTCAGATCGGCCTGGACGACTGGGAGCTGGGCAAGAACTATCCGGCCGAGATCGCCCTGCGCAGCGATCTTAAGGAAACCCTGGCCGTCCTCACCCCGCTGCTCCAGGCCAAGGGCGGCGACAACCATGCCCAGGCGGCGAAGGCGCGCGTCACGGCGTTCGAGGCCAAGAATTGGAGCGTCCGGCGCGCTCAGCGGCGCCAGGAGGTGCAGGCCCTGGCCGGGGACACGCCGATCGCGCCTGAATGGCTGATGCTGCAGATCGCCGAGGCGATTCCCAAGAACGCGGTGGTGGTCGAGGAGGGTTTGAGCAGCACGACCAGCCTGCTCCAGTTCCTGCCCTTCCGGGACCCCTACGGCTATCACGCCTTCGCCAGCGGCGGCATCGGCTGGGCCATGGCCGCCTCCGTCGGCATCCAGATCGCCCGCCCGGAGCGCCCGGTGGTCGCCGTGATCGGCGACGGCAGCGCCCTGTTCTCGATCCAGGCCCTGTGGACCGCCGCCCATCTCGACCTGCCGATCACCTATGTCATCCCGAACAACCGCGGCTACCGCATCCTGAAGCAGCGCCTGCTGAGCTTTCACGGCAACAAGAACTACGTCGGCATGGACTTGATGGACCCCGAGATCGACTTCGTCGGCCTGGCGACGTCCCTGGGAGTCGAGGCCGAACGCATCGCCGACCCCGCCGCGATCCGCCCGGCGATCGAAGCGTCCGTGGCGGCGGCGCGACCGAGGTTGCTCGACATCGCGGTCGACCGCTCCGTCTAGCGGAGTCTGAGAAAGGCAACGCGCCTTCGGCGCCGGTCAGCGGGCGACATCGGCTTTCGTCACCGGCGCTCCGACCGCGCTATAGAGATCGGCAATGCCCAGACTCACCGCCGCTTCCGCCTCGGCCAGATCCTGGTGATTGTCGAGAAGAGTCCGCTGCGCATCCAGAACGTCGAGAAATCCGGTGAGACCCTGGTTATAGAGCTGCTCCGCCTGAGCGACCGCCCGATCGCTGGCGTCGGCGGCGGCCTGCAGATCATCGCGCCGCTCCTGGGCGGCAACCAGATTGGCGAGCGCCACTTCGACATCGGCCAGCGCGTTGAGAAGGGTCCCGCGGTAGAGCAACAGCGCCTCCTGCGACCGCGCTTCCGCCGCCGCCACCTCGGCCCGTCGACCGCCCGCATCGAACAGCGGAATGTCGAGGCCGAGGGCCAGGGTCGCGATCAGGGACTCGATCACCTCGCCGGACCCTAACCCACTGATGGCCCAGGTCAGGTCTCCCGGAATGCTCAGCATGGGATAAAGCTCGGCCTCGGCCACCCCGATTTCGGCCGTGGCCTGGGCCAAGAAAGCCTCAGCGGCGCGCACATCCGGACGCGCCCGCAGGAGGTCTCGCGGCAAGCCAAGGGGCGGGCCGCCCCGGTATTGGGGCATGCCGTCGCCGGGCGCGAGCATGGGCGCGCCGGGCACCCGGCCGCTCAGCACCGCAAGCGCCGCGCGGGCGCGTGCCAGGTCCTGGCGCAACGGGCCGCGCAAGGCCTGGGTCGCGGCGACCTGCGCCTCCGCCCGGCTGACATCCAGGCGCGAGGCCAGCCCCGCCTGGTAACGCTGCTCGACCAGATCCAGAGTGTGGCGTTGCAAGCCGAGCGAAGCGTCGATCAGGTCCAGCCGCGCCTCGTCGCGGCGAATTTCGAGATAGCGGCGCACGACTTCGACCGCCGTGATGCGGGCCAGGTCGTCGCGTAGAAAAGTGCGTGCGCGCAGCTCGGCCTCGGCCGCCTCAATGCCCCGCTTCTGGCCGCCGAACAGGTCCGGCACCCAGGAAAAGAGCAGCCCCGCCTCGGCTGCGCCCTCCAGGCCGCTCTCGTCGTCGCTGCTTCCGCTGGTGCTGCTGGTGCCGATGCCGGAACTGCCGCTACGGTCGGACCGCCGCTCTCGCCGGACGACGTTCTCGGCTTCGATGCTGGAGCCGATATCCAATGTCGGGCCGCCGATCGCATCGGCCACGCCCACCAATGCGCGCGCCTCCGATAGGCGCGCCTCGGCCGCGGCGATGTCCAAATTCCCGGCAAGCGCCAAGGCGACGAGATCGTCCAGCCCGCTGTCGCCGTAGCCGCGCCACCACAGCGCCGTCTCCGCCGCGCCGGCCGGCAATCCCGACGGCGCGGTATAGGCTTCCGGCATCTCGAGCGCGGGCGGCTCGTAGTCCGGCCCGGCCGTGGTGATGCATCCCGCCAGCGCAAGACCGCAGGCAACCGCTGCCCGCCTCATTCGGCCGGTCTCTCGACCGCGCTGTCCGACACCTTCTCCGCATCCCGCAATTCGGTTTCCAGGCGGGTGCCCTCGGCGGCGCGTGGCCCGACGAACCGCGCCAGGCCGAGATAGGCCACCGGCGTCAGGTAGAGGGTGAAGATCGCTGCCAGGCCCAATCCGCCGAAGACCACCCAACCGATCGCCGCACGCGCCTCGGCGCCCGGTCCGCCGCTGAGAATCAGGGGCAGGCCACCCATCACCGTCGAAATCATGGTCATGACGATCGGCCGCAGGCGGACCTTGGCGGCGGTCGCGACGGCGTCGCGGACCTCGAATCCGCGGTCGCGAAGCTGGTCCGCGAACTCGACGACCAATATGCCGTTCTTCGCCATCAGGCCGATGAGCATGACCAGGCCGATCTGAGAGTAGATATTGACCGAGGTTCCGGTCAGGAACAGGGCCAGGACCGCCGCGGCTACCCCGAAGGGAACGGTGGTCATGACGACGGCGGCCGAGGTCAGGCTTTCGAACTGGGCGGTCAAGACCAGGAAAACCACGACCAGGGCGACGAGATAGGTGATCGCCACCTGCTGCGAGGTTTCTTCCAGCGCCTCGGCCTCGCCCATGAAAATCATGTCGATATCCGACGGCAGGACCCGTTCGGCCAGTCCTTTCAGGTCCTCGATGGCGCTGCGCAGGGGATAGCCGGACGCCATATTCGAATCGACCTCGACGGCCCGGCGCTGGCGGTGGCGGTCCAACTCCGCCGCCACCCCCTCCTCCGTGAGGGTCGCCACGCTGGACAGCGGCACCAAGGCCCCGCTTTCGGCCCTGACATAGAGATTCGTCAAATCCGTGGGATCGTCGATCGCACCGCCTGCCGCCTCGAGATGGATCGGGATCGCCTGGTCCGCGACGTTCAAGTCCGCGATTTCGTCGCCGTCGACCATGGCGCGCAGAGTCGCCGCGAGATCGTCGAGCGACAGGCCGAGATCGGCGGCGCGCTGCCGGTCGATGCGCACCGAAAGCTGCGGCTGGGTCGGCTGGTAGGAAATGTCCGGATCGCTGAGATTGGGCAGCTCGTCCTCGATGCCGCGGGCAAGGTCCTTCGCCGTCTGGAACAGGCGCTGGTAGTTGCTCCCCAGTATCGCGACATCGATGCCGCCACCCACGCTCCAAAGATTCAAGCTGTTGGTGCCGTAGACGCTGACTCGAGCGCCGGGAATCGCTTCCATCGGGCCGCGCAGTTCCTCGACGATCTCCTGCTGGCTGCGCGCCCGGTCCTCCCAGGGCGCGAGGGGCGCGATGACCGAAACCCGATTCAGATCCCAGCGCCCGACAATGGTCAGGACCGCCGCGATCTCGCCCCTGTCGACATAGGGCTGAAGGATCGCTTCCATCCGATCAGCCTGACGGGCCGAGTAGCCGAGGCCGACCCCGTCCGGCCCCGTGGCCAGAACGTAGATGACGCCGCGGTCCTCCGGCGGCAGCAACTCCTCATCCAGACCCTGAAAGGTTAGCCAGGCCAATCCGGCGAAAGCCAGCGCGGCCGCGAGAGCCACCAGCGGCGCATCGAGCGCGGCGTTCAGGGACTGCTCGTAGGCGCGGGCCAAGCGGCGGCCGACAGCCGCAAGGGGGGCCAGATGACGGACGGGCTTGTCCGGCAGGCGAGCGGCAAGCGCCGGAACCAGGGAAAGCGCCACGAAGGAGGAGATGCCAACGGCGATCGCCAGCACGAAGCCGAACTCGCGAAAGAGCCGGCCCGCGGTGCTGGGCAGGAAGGAAATCGGCACGAAGACGGAGATCAGAGCGGCGGTGGTCGCGACCACGGCAAAGAAGACCTGGCGCGTGCCGAGCACCGCGGC
>JABIRQ010000107.1 GCA_018699755.1 Rhodospirillaceae bacterium
CGCCGATCTCGAGGACGGACACGTCGAAGGTGCCGCCGCCCAGATCGTAGACCGCGATCGTGCCGTTGCCCTGCTTCTCGAGGCCATAGGCCAGGGCCGCCGCCGTCGGCTCGTTGATGATGCGCAGGACTTCGAGGCCCGCGATCTTGCCCGCGTCCTTGGTCGCCTGGCGCTGGGAATCGTTGAAATAGGCCGGCACGGTGATGACCGCCTGTTCGACCTTCTCGCCCAGATAGGCTTCGGCCGTCTCCTTCATCTTCTGCAGGATGAAGGCGCTGATCTGGCTGGGGGAATAGTCCTTGCCCCCGGCGCCGACCCAGGCGTCGCCGTTATCGCTCTTCACAATCCCGTAGGGAACGAGATCCATGTCCTTCTTGGTCAGGGGATCGTCGAAGCGCCGTCCGATCAGGCGCTTGATCGCGAACAGGGTGTTCTCGGGATTGGTCACGGCCTGGCGCTTCGCGGCCTGACCGACGAGGCGCTCGCCGCCTTCCGAGAAGGCGACCATCGACGGCGTCGTGCGCGCGCCCTCGGCGTTCTCGATGACCTTGGGGTCCGAGCCTTCCATGACCGCGACGCAGGAATTGGTCGTGCCGAGGTCGATTCCGATAACTTTGCTCATGCTTCTCCTCCACTGGCAGGCGTCGGGCGGCCCGCAACGGCACCGCGATACGCCCCCTAATCCGATTGACCGGTTTCGAAAAACCGACCTGGAACCGTAAGAATTCAAAAGGCTATATGGGGAGCATGGCCGAGGCTACAAGGCGCGCGGCCCTTATTTCCGGAGGCTTTCGCCCGTGATCGTCTCGGCCAGCTACCGCACGGATATCCCGGCCTTCTACGGGCGCTGGTTCGCCCGGCGGCTGGAAGCGGGGTTCTGCCGGGTGGCGAATCCCTATGGCGGGCCGCCTTCGATGGTGCGCCTGGACCGGGATTCGGTCGACGGTTTCGTCTTCTGGACGCGCAATCTGGGACCGTTCCGCCCGGTGCTGGAGCGGATCGCGGAGCGGGGGGCGCCCTTCGTCGTGCAATACACGATCACGGGCTATCCGCGCGCCCTGGAAGCCGCCGTGACCGCGCCGGAGACCGCGATCGGCCATATCCACTACTTGGCAAGAGAGTTCGGGCCGCGCCGGGCCGTCTGGCGCTACGATCCGGTGATCGACACGGACCGGACGCCCCTGGTCTGGCATGAGAAAAACTTTGCCCGTCTGGCCGCCATGCTTGAAGGCGCGGTCGACGAAGCGGTGGCTTCCTTCGCCCATATCTATAAGAAAACCAAGGCCAACACCGATGCGGCCGCGCACCGTCACGGGTTCGCCTGGCGCGATCCTCCGGTAGACGAGAAACGCGCGACCGTCGCCGCTTTGGCCGAAATCGCCGCGCGCCACGGCATGGTTCTGTCGGTCTGCGCGCAACCCCATCTCCTGGGCCATCCGCCGGCCCATCTGCCGGCCCATCCGCCAGTCGGCGGCGCGGGCGCCGCGCGCTGCGTCGACGCCGCCCGGCTGGCCGCCATCGCGGGCCGTCCGCTCGCGGCCCGGGAAAAGGGCAACCGGGACGGCTGCGCCTGCCACGAATCGCGCGATATCGGGGCCTACGACACCTGCCCCCATGGCTGCGTCTATTGCTATGCGGTGCGCAACCGCGACCTCGCCCGCCGACGCCACAAGATGCACGACCCGGAGAGCGAGTTTTTATCGCCTGTCGATAGAACGCGCCGGCCCGAACCGGCCCCGCGGGCGAAACCGCCCGGCCCCCCTGGCTAGTCGGCCCCTCTGGCTCATCGGGAAGCGGACTCGGCCGATCAGGCCGTTTCGTCGACCGTCTCGCCCGGTTCGCCGGATTTCGTCTCCGTTTCGGCTTCTTCAGCAGGAACCTTGGCCGGCGGCCCGCCCTTGGCGACGCCGACCATGGCAGCGCGCAGCAGGCGTTCGTGCAGCCTGTAGCCCGGCTGCAGGAGCTGGACCACGGTGCCCGAGGGCGCGCTCTCGTCCGGCACCTCGAACATCGCTTCGTGAAGGTTGGGATCGAAGACCGCGCCCAGGGCTTCGATCGGCGCCACGCCGTTGCGCTCGAAGGCGCCGAGCAACTCCCGCTCGACCAGGGCAACGCCGTCATGCAGCGCCTTCAGGGCCTCGTTCTCCTCCAGAGCATCCTCGGCCACGCTGTCGAGGGCGCGGTGGAGATTATCGGCCACGTTCAACAGATCCTTGGCGAAGCCGGCGGCGGCATAGCGCACCGACTCCTCCTTTTCGCGCTGCAATCGGCGGCGCGTGTTCTCGGCCTCGGCCGCGGCGCGCTTCCAGCGGTCGGTCATCTCGGAGAGTTCGGCTTCGAGGGCGGCCGCCCGCTCCGCCTTGTCGCCCCCGGCCCAAGCGCCTTTCGAATCGGATGGCGCGCCGGGCGAATCGGATGGCGCGCCGGGGTCGGGAGGCAGGGGCGTATCCTCCGCACCGGACGATTCGGGCGCGGCGATATCCTCCGGCTCCTCCGCCCCGAGGTCCGCCTTCGGCTTTTCCGCCTTCTTGTCGTCGTTCACCATCGTTCCTTCCGTTCAGAAAATTCCGGCAGTAAATACCGGCCGTCCCGATTTGATTTCCCGCGCGGGCAGGGCTAGCCGATCATGCGACTGATCACCTTGGCCGTGTAATCCACCATCGGAATGACCCGGGCGTAGTTGATGCGCGTCGGGCCGATCACGCCGATCGCGCCGATCACGCGGCCGTTCTGCTGGCCGTAGGGTGCGATGACCATGGAGCAGCCGGACAGGCCGAACAGCTCCGACTCGGCGCCGATATAGATCTGCACCCCTTCTGCCCCGCCCAGGGCCTTGAGCAGGCGCATGGCCGATTCCTTGGTCTCCAACGCCGCGAACAGGCCGCGCACCCGCTCAAGATCGGTCAGCACCGTGACGTCGTCGAGCAGATTGGCCTGGCCTCGGACGATCAGACTGCCGCCGCCCTCGTTTTCGCCCGACCAGCTCGCCAGGCCCGCTTCGACCACCTGCTTGGCCAGGGCGTCGAGCTCGGCCTGCTGGGCCGCCATGGCCGTATCGACGGCGGCGCGCACCTCTTCCACCGTGCGTCCCAGGATATGGGCGTTCAGGTAGTTGGTCGCCTGGGTCAGGGCCGAGGGCGGCAGGCCGAGCGGCAGCTCGATCAACCGGTTCTCGACCATGCCGTCCTCGGTCACCATGACGACGAGAGCGCGGCCGGGGGCGAGGGCGACGAATTCGATATGCTTGAGCGGCCGGTCCGTCTTGGGGGCGAGCACCAGGCCCGCGCAATGGGTCAGGCCGGACAGCGCGCCGCTGGCATCTTCCAGCACGCGCGGCAGGCTGCGCCCGGCGGCGACGCACTGGGCCTCGATGCTTTCGCGCTCGTCGCTCGACAGGGCGCCGACTTCGAGCAGCCCGTCGACGAACAGGCGCAGGCCGATCTCGGTCGGCAGGCGACCCGCCGAGGTATGGGGCGAAAAGAGCAGGCCCATATCCTCGAGATCCGACATCACGTTGCGGATCGTCGCGGGCGAGACGCTCATCCCCGGCAGGCGCGACAGGGTTCGCGAGCCGACCGGCTCGCCGGTCTCGAAATAGGCGTCGACGATGCGCCGAAAGACCTCTCGCGACCGCTCGTTCAGGGCGCCGAGTGTCGATATCGTGTCCGACTTGCGATCCGCCACGGTGATATTCCTCGCCCGCCCGCGCCACCATGGCCCGGGCCGTGTCTGTCTGGAATGTAGTGACGCCCCCCGGCGCCATCAAGAAACGGGCCGCACAAGCCTCCGCCGGGCGGGCGCCGGGGTGGACGCGCCGCCCGGCGAAGCGCTAGCTTCGCCCGATCCCTTAAAACCAATGTGGAGTGCCCCATGCGACCCACCGGCCGCGCGCCCGATCAGATGCGAACCATCGCCCTCGAGCCCGGTTTCGCCAAGCACGCGGAGGGGTCCTGCCTGGTGCGCTTCGGCGACACCCATGTCTTGTGCGCCGCCAGCGTGGAGGAGCGGGTGCCGCCCTTCCTGCGCAATTCCGGGCGCGGCTGGGTGACGGCCGAATACGGCATGCTGCCCCGCTCGACCCATACGCGTACGGACCGCGAAGCGGCGCGCGGCAAGCAGAGCGGCCGGACCCAGGAGATCCAGCGCCTGATCGGGCGCAGCCTGCGCGCGGTCACGGATCTGACCGGCTTCGGCGAACGCCAGATCAAGATCGACTGCGACGTGATCCAGGCCGACGGCGGCACGCGCACGGCCTCGATCACCGGGGCCTATGTCGCCCTGCACCAGGCCTTTCGCGGCCTGATCGCGCGCGGCCTGCTCGACAAGGTGCCGATGGCCGACAGCGTCGCCGCGATCTCCTGCGGGCTCTACCAGGGCGCGGCCGTCCTCGACCTGGACTACGACGAGGATTCGGCCGCCGAGACGGACGCCAACTTCGTCATCACCGGAACCGGCGGGCTGGTGGAAATTCAGGCGACGGCCGAGACGGACCCCTTTTCCGAGGGGGCCTTCGAGGCCCTGCTCGCCCTCGCCAAGAAGGGGGTGGGCGAGCTGACCGCGCTGCAGGCCGCCGCCGTGAAGGACTAGGCCATGGCCCGCCGCTTCGATGGTCCGACCCTGGCGATCGCCAGCCACAACGAAGGCAAGGTGCGCGAAATCCGCGACCTGCTTTCGCCCTTTCGCATCGTCGTCGCCTCGGCCGGCGGCCTGGGCCTGCCCGAGCCGGTCGAGGATGGGACGAGTTTCGCCGAGAACGCCGCGATCAAGGCCCGGGAGATCGCCCAGGGCAGCGGCTTGCCCGCCCTGGCCGACGATTCCGGCCTGGTCGTGGATGCCCTGGGCGGCGCGCCCGGCATCTATTCGGCGCGCTGGGCGGGGCCGGAGAAGGACTTCCGCCGGGCGATGGACCGGGTCGAAGCGGGCCTCGCCGGCCAGCCCGACCGCACCGCGGCCTTCGTCTGCGTCCTGGCCCTGGCCTGGCCGGACGGCGGGCTGGAGCGTTTCGAGGGCCGGGTCGCGGGCCGTCTGGTCTGCCCCCCGCGCGGCACCCGCGGCTTCGGCTACGACCCCATGTTCCTGCCGGAGGGCGGCTTCGAAACCTTCGGCGAGATGGCCCCGGAGGCGAAGCACGCGATCAGCCATCGCGCCCGCGCCTTCCGCAAGCTGGTCGCGGCCTGTTTCGAGGCGATCGCCTGAGCCATGGCCGCGCGGGCCGAACCGCTCGCCCTTTACCTGCACTGGCCGTTCTGCCGGTTCAAATGTCCCTATTGCGATTTCAACGTCCATATCCGCGAAACCGTGGACGAGACGCGCTGGGTGCGCGCCTTCGCCGCCGCCATGGCCCGGGCCGCCGAGGAATTGCCCGGCCGCAGCCTGGGCAGCGTCTATTTCGGCGGCGGCACGCCCTCGCTGATGCGGCCCGAGACCGTGGCCGCGATCCTGGACGCGGCCTTCGATCTGTGGCCCGCCGATCCCCCGGCCGAGATCACCCTGGAAGCCAACCCCGGACCGGTGGAGGCGGCGCGCTTCGCCGGATTCCGCGCGGCCGGAATCAACCGCCTGTCCCTCGGCGTGCAGGCTCTGGACGACGAGGCCCTGCGCTTTCTCGGCCGCGACCACGACCGGGCCCAGGCGATTCGCGCGATCGAGGCCGGCCACCGGGCCTTCGAGCGCGTGTCCTTCGACCTGATCTATGCCCGGCCCGGCCAGGACCCGGAGACGTGGCGGCGCGAGCTGCGCGCGGCCCTGGCCCTGGCCCGCGACCACCTGTCGCTCTATCAGCTGACGATCGAACGCGGCACCGCCTTCGCCGCCCAGGTGCGGCGCCGGGCCTGGGCCCCGGCCGAGGAGGAGGCCGCGGCCGCGCAATACGAGATCGCCCAGGAGGAAACGGCGGCGGC
>JABIRQ010000130.1 GCA_018699755.1 Rhodospirillaceae bacterium
CCCGCGGTCGCCGCCGGCGACCGATAGGAACAACGAAAGCGCGCGGCGGCGTCGGTACGTTCGGGGGCGTTACATTTGGGACCCGCGCATTCGGGAAGGGGCGGGCGACATGGCGATCATGATCGCGAAGCGCTTCGGCCAGATGGTCCTGACCATGCTGGTCGTTTCGCTTCTGCTCTTCCTGTTGCTGGAATTTTCGCCGGGCAGCGTGGCGACCAAGGTGCTCGGCGCCTATTCCTCGGAAGAACAACGGATGATCTGGCTCGAGGCGAACGGCTATTTCGAGCCGCTCCACCTGCGCTACCTGACCTGGCTCGGGAATTTTCTGACCGGCGATTTCGGCGACTCGACGCGCTTCAAGGTGCCGGTCGCGGATATCCTGTGGCCGCGCCTCTGGAACACGGCCATTCTCGGGTTCTGGGCCATGGCGCTAATCGTCCCCATCTCCCTCGCGCTCGGCGTGTTCGCCGGCATGAAGGAGGGCTCGATCCGAGACCGGGTCATTTCGATCGTCAGCGTCATCACGACCTCGATCCCCGAATTCGCCAGCGCCGTGTTCCTGGCCGCGGTCTTCGTCTTCGCCCTGAAATGGCTGCCCGGCACGTCGACCATGGCCTACGGCTTCGACCCGATGCAGCTGATCCTGCCCGTCATGGTGCTGGTGATTTACGATTTCGGCTATGTGACGCGCATGACCCGCGCCTCGATGGCCGAGGTCATGACCACCCATTACATCCGCACGGCGATTCTCAAGGGTCTGCCCTATCGCCGGGTGATCATGAAACACGCCCTGCGCAACGCCCTGATCGCGCCGTTCACCATCGTCATGCTGCAGATCAACTGGCTGCTGTCGGGCGTGATCGTCGTTGAGGTGTATTTCGCCTATAAGGGATTCGGCGCCTTGTTGCTGGAAGCGTCGCTGAACCAGGACATCTTCGTCATCGAAGCCTGCGCCATGGTGGCCGTCTTCGTCGCCGTCGCGACGCAGACCCTGGCGGATATCGGCTACACCTTCCTCAACCCGCGCATCCGGTTCTCCTAGGGGCGGGCGATGGCGCAGGACAGATCCAAACTCTCGGTCCAACCGGCGGCGGAACCGGCGCCCACGATCCGAGGCGCCTTCCTCTGGGTTCTGAAATCCTTAGCCTTGCTGCGCGAAAGCTGGGTCGGCATGGCCGGCGTCGCCCTCGTCGCCTTCTGGGTCCTGGCGGCGCTCTTCGCGCCCTTGGCGGCGCCGTTCGATCCCCTCGAGATCATGCAGCCCTTCGCCAAGCCGGGCACGGAATGGAAGGAGGGCGGCACCTTCTGGCTGGGCACGGATCACATCGGGCGCGATATCCTGTCGCGCATCCTCTGGGGCTCGCGCACCGTGCTGATCTATGCTCCGCTGGCGACGGTCTGCGCCTATACGGTCGGCATCGCCATGGGTCTTCTGGCCGGCTACCGAAGAGGTTGGTGGGACACGGTCCTGTCGCGCATCGGCGATATCATTCTCTCCTTTCCGGTCCTGGTGCTCTACATCATCGTCATCGCGACGGTCGGGGCGTCGGGCCTGAACATCGTCGTCGCCATCACCTTCGCCAGCGCCCCCGGCATCATGCGCATCGTGCGCGGCCTGGTGCTGGACCTGCGCAACCGCGACTACGTCTCCGCGGCCCAGACGCGGGGGGAGGGCGATTGGTTCGTCATGCTGGTCGAAATCCTGCCCAACGCGCGCGGGCCGCTGATTGTCGATGCCTGCCTGCGCCTGGGCTATGTCGTCATCACCATCGCGGTGCTGGGCTTCCTGGGGCTAGGCCTGCCGCCGCCGACACCGGATTGGGGCACGATGGTCAGCGAAGCGCGTCCGCTCGCCCTGGCCTTTCCCTACATGGTGGTGTTCCCCTGCATCGCGATTTCCAGCCTGATTCTGGGCTTCAACCTGATGGCCGACGGGTTGCGCGAAATCTCGCTGCGGGACTGAGAGGGCTTCGATGGCCGAAAACCCAAGCCCGGACGTCCCGCTGCTCGAATGCAAGGATCTGTCGATCTCCTATTTCACCCGGGCGGGCGAGATCCCGGCGGTGGTCGACTTCAACCTGACGGTCCATGCGGGCGAGGCGGTGGGCCTGGTCGGCGAGTCCGGCTGCGGCAAGACGACCGTGGCGATGGCGATCATGCGCTATCTCGGCGGCAGCGGCCGGATCGTCGGCGGCCGCATCGCTTATCGCGGGCGCAATCTGGCGGGCCTCTCCGCCCGGGAACTGCGCCGGTTTCGCGGCAACGAGATCGCGATGGTTTATCAGGAGCCGATGGCTTCCCTGAACCCGTCGATGATCGTCGGCGCGCAGTTGATGGAGGTGCCTCTCCACCACGACGCCGTTTCGAGGCGGGCGGCGCGGGACAAGGCGCGCGAGGTGCTCGACGCCGTCGATCTGCCGGATTCGTCGCGCATCATGGCGGCCTATCCCCATCAGCTCTCGGGCGGGCAGCAGCAGCGCGTGGTGATCGCCATGGCGTTGTTGTCCGATCCGCGTCTGCTGCTCCTGGACGAGCCGACGACGGCGCTCGACGTCACGGTCGAGGCCGGCATCGTCGAACTGATCGCCGGACTCGGCGAGCGGTTCGGCACGGGGATGCTCTACATCTCGCACAATCTGGGCCTGATCCGCGAGACCTGCGACCGGATCGTCGTGATGTATTCGGGCGAGGCGGTGGAGACGGGGACCATCGACCGGGTCTTCGCCGCGCCGCGCCACCCCTATACCCGCGGCCTGTTCGATTGCATCGCCCTGCCGACCACGGACAAGCACGCGCGGCCGCTCGTGCCGATCCGGGGCCGTCTTCCGCTGCCCGACGAGCGCCCCCAGGGCTGCGGGTTCGGACCGCGCTGCGACTACTTCGAAGCC
>JABIRQ010000228.1 GCA_018699755.1 Rhodospirillaceae bacterium
ACGATCTGGGTGAAATTCCCGGTCGGCCCGGTGAGTGGGAAGCCCTCCGAAAATGTGACCGAATTGTTGGGCGCAAGTGTCGTCGTCTGGACTACGACACCATGGACGATCCCTGCCAACCGTGCGATCGCCTATTCGAAGTCCATCGACTACGGTCTCTACGAGGTTGTTGCAGCACCCGAGGACAATTGGGCCAAGCCGGGCGAAAAACTGATCTTGGCCGACGCGCTCGCCGAAGCCGTCATGGGGCAGGCTAAGGTCGACAAATTCAAGCGACTGAGGAGTGTCGATCCGGACAATATCCAGCGCTGCGCCCATCCGTTCCGCAATATCACGGGCGGCGCGGGCTACTGGGATTACGACGTGCCGATGCTGCCGGCCGACTACGTCTCGGACGAGGCCGGCACCGGCTTCGTCCATACGGCCCCGGGGCACGGCGCCGACGACTACAACACCTTCGTGCAGAACCGGGATGTCTTTGCCGAGGTCGGATTGACCGAGGTGCCGCATACGGTGGGCGAGGCGGGCGAGTATTTCGATTGGATCCCTCTCCTCGCCGGCAAGCGGATCTATACCGACAAGGGCAAGGACGGCGACGCCAACGCGGCCGTGATCGACCTGCTGGTCCAGACGGGGGCGCTCGTCGCGCGCGGACGCTTGAAGCACTCCTATCCCCATTCCTGGCGGTCGAAGGCGCCGCTCATCTTCCGCAACACGCCGCAATGGTTCATCGCGATGGGCGACGACCCAACAGGCAACAGGGGCGCGGAAGGCCTGCGCGCGATCGCCCTCAAGGCGATCGACGCAACGCGTTTCGTGCCGGACACGGGCAAGGCCCGGCTGCGCGGCATGATCGAGACCCGCCCCGACTGGGTGATCTCGCGCCAGCGCGCCTGGGGCGTGCCCATCGCCGTGTTCGTGCACAAGGCCGACGGCGAGGTGTTGATCGATCCGAACGTCAACGCGCGCATCTTCGAGGTCTTCCGAGACGAAGGGGCCGATGCCTGGTTCGAGCCGGGTGCGGCCGCGCGCTTCCTCGGTGACGCCTACGATCCGGAGGATTGGGAAAAGGTCGACGACATCCTCGACGTCTGGTTCGAATCGGGCTCGACCCATGCCTTCGTGCTTGAGCAGCGCGCCGATCTGCAGTGGCCGGCCTCGCTCTATCTCGAGGGCACGGACCAGCATCGCGGCTGGTTCCATTCCTCCCTGCTCGAGTCCTGCGGCACGCGCGGCCGCGCGCCCTTCGAAGCCGTGCTGACCCACGGCTTCATCCTGGACGAGAAGGCGCAGAAGATGTCCAAGTCCTCGGGCACCGCGCTTTCGCCCCAGGACGTCATCAAGCAGTTCGGCGCCGATATCCTGCGCCTCTGGGTGGTCGGGACCGATTACACCAAGGACCCGGTCTTCGGCCCCGAGACCCTGAAGCAGATGGCCGATATCTACCGGCGCTTGCGCAACACCTTGCGCTATCTGTTGGGCGGCGTCGCCGGCTTCGAAACAAGCGAGCGGATCGGCTACGAGGCGATGCCCGAACTTGAGCGTTGGATGCTGCACAGGGTCCAGGAGTTCGACACGGCGTTGCGCGATGCCTGCGACGGCTTCGAATTCCACGCGTTGTTCGCGAAACTCCACACCTTCTGCGCCGTCGATCTCTCGGCCTTCTATTTCGACATCCGCAAGGACGCGCTCTATTGCGACGCGCCCGAGTCCGACAAGCGCCGCGCCGTCCGCACCGTGCTCGACATTCTGTTCGACCATCTGACGGCGTGGCTGGCCCCCTTCACCTGCTACACCGCCGAGGAGGCGTGGCTCGCCCGGATCGAAGACGGCGCCGACCCGTCCGGCCGTGCCGAGAGCGTGCATCTCAGAACCTTCCCGGAGGCGCCCGCCGAATGGCGGGACGACGCGCTCGCCGCCAAATGGCGGGCCGTGCGCGATCTTCGCCGGGTCGTGACCGGCGCGCTGGAGCGCGAACGGGCCGAGAAGCGTATCGGCTCCAGCCTCCAGGCCTGGCCGGTCATCTATGCGCCCGAGGAATACGCGGCGGCGGTCGAGGGCCTGGATTTGGCCGAGCTTTGCATCACATCGGCGGTCGATCTGCGCTTCGAGCCCGTGCCCGAGGGGGCCTTCACCCTGCCGGACGTCGAGGGCGTCGGCGTCGTGCCGGGCCTGGCGGATGGCGAACGGTGCGAGCGCTGCTGGAAGGTGTTGCCGTCGGTCGGCCGGGTCGAGCGCCATGACGACCTCTGCGACCGCTGCGCCGATGCGGTCGAGCGCCTCGGCCCCATCCCCGCCGAGGCCTAGGCGCACGATGGGCCGCCTGGCCATGCCGCGCCGCGGGTTGATCCTCGCTGCCCTCGTGCTGGTTCTCGACCAGGCGTCCAAATGGTGGATTCTTCTCGACGTCATGGCGCCGCCCCGGATGATTGAGGTCACCGGCTTTTTCAACCTCGTCCTGGTCTGGAATCCCGGCATCAGCTTCGGCCTGTTCGGCGGCGGCGGAGGGCGCTGGTTGCTGGCCGGCCTCGCCGTTGCCATCGCCGTGGCCCTGGTCGTGTGGATGGTGCGGACGGTGCGGCCCTGGCTGGCCGTGGCGCTCGGCCTCGTCGTCGGGGGTGCGCTGGGCAATGCGCTCGACCGCCTGATTCACGGGCGGGTCGTTGATTTCCTGGACTTCCATTTGGCCGGGTTCCACTGGCCGGCCTTCAATCTGGCCGATTCGGCGATCACCGTCGGGGTTGTCGTGATGTTGGTCGACAGCTTGTTCGAGAAGCGCGCCGCGCCTAATATCTAAGCTTCGTATTCTGACCGATTCGACAGAGGCCACTGAGGCCATGGACCACGCGAAGACGATTCGATTGGGGGCGGCGCTTGCCGCCGTGTTGATCTTGGGCGCCTGCCAGTCGGTGACGGATATTCAAGAGGCCATCGCCGGGGGCGATCCCGAGGACGAGGCTCTCTACGGCGGCGTCAAGGGTCCGACCCTGGCGCTTCCGCCCGAATACAACCTGCGCCCGCCGGCCAGCGGGTCGGACAGCCGGGTGGCCGCCCAGGCCGCGCGCAAGCGGGTCTTCAGCCTGCCGACCTCCCAACCGGTCACGAGGCCCGACGGCACCGTCGTCGCTTCCGTGCCGGGCCGGCCGAGCGCGGGCGAGCAGGCATTGCTCGAGCGCGCGGGCATCGCCTCGGTCAACCCGACGATCCGCGAGGATATCGACGCCGAATCCGTCTCCCTCGAACGGTCGCAGGAGCAATTCACCGACAAGCTCCGGAAATGGAATAAAGACGCCCCGGCCGGGGATGAGGAGGCAGAGGTGGTCGGCGCCGAAGGCACGATCGTCGAAGAGGAGGCGGTCGAGGAGGTGCCTCCCGTGGTGATCCGAAAGAAGGAAGGCTTGCTCCAGTCGGTCTTCTAACCATATCAGCGGGATCGGGCGCGGCATCGCGCCGCCGCCCGATGGTTTCGCCCACAGACTTGGAGATCCCGACGTGACGAAACGGCCCAAGGCCCCGGTCGCGCCCGCCGCCCGCTTGCTGGCGGCGTTTCTGTTGCTGGCCCCGGCGCTTTTCGCGACCGGTCCGGCGGGCGCCGCGATCTGGAACCCCAAGACCTTCACCCTGGACAACGGCCTTCAGGTCGTCGTGGTCGAGAACGATCGGGTCCCCGCCGTCACCCAGATGATCTTCTACAGGGTCGGCGCGGCCGACGAGGCGCCGGGCAAATCGGGTCTGGCCCACTATCTCGAGCACTTGATGTTCAAGGGCACGGACCGATTTCCGAACGGCGAGTTCTCCCGCCTGGTGGCGCTCAACGGCGGCCGGGAGAACGCCTTCACCTCCCAGGACTACACGGGCTATTTCCAGAGCGTGGCCAAGGATCGGCTCGAACTGATCCTGGAGTTGGAAGCTGACCGCATGACCAATCTCGTGCTGACCGATGCGGTGGCGCGGCCCGAACTCGACGTGGTGATCGAAGAGCGGCGCAGCCGCATCGACAACAACCCCGCCGCCCTTCTGGACGAGCGGACGGGCGCGGTTCTCTACCTGCATCATCCCTACGGCATCCCGATCACCGGCTGGATGGACGAGATCGAGGGGCTGACGACGGAGGATGCGCGGGCCTTCTACCGCCGGCACTACGCGCCCGACAACGCCGTCCTGGTCATCACCGGCGATGTCACCGTCGACGAGGTCCGGCCCCTGGTGGAGAAATACTACGGCGCGATCCCGGCGCGCGGCATCGCGCCCCGCCAGCGGGTGCGGGAGCCCGAACCCTTGACAGAGCGGCGGGTCGAAATGGCAAGCCCCCTGGTCCGCCAGTCGGAATGGAGCCGCAGCTACCTCGCGCCCAACTATTCGGCGGGAGAGAGCGGGCATGCCTATGCCCTGCAGGTGTTGGCCCAGGTGCTGGGCGGCGGCGCGACCAGCCGCCTCTATCGCCGCCTGGTCGTCGAACGCAAACTGGCCTCCTCCGCCGGAGCCTATTATCAGCCGGACGCGATCGACCTGAGCCGTTTCTCGCTCTATGCCAGCCCGCGCGACGGCGTTTCGGTGGAAGAGGTCGAGCGGGCCATCGACGAGGAGATCGCCGCTGTCCTGGCCGAGGGCGTCGATCCCGAAGCCGTGGCACGCGCGAACGCGCGCCTCGAAGCCGCCGCGGTTTATGCGCGCGACGGCCTGCAGGCCGGTGCCCGGTCTCTCGGCGTGGCCGTCGCGGCCGGGCGCGACATTGCGGATGTCGAGGCTTGGCCAGACCGTATCGCGGCCGTCACGGTGGGAGAGGTCGATGCCGCCGCCCGCCATGTCCTGCGCCCGAAACGCTCGGTCACGGCCGTCCTGACGCCCGAGGAGCCCGCGCTATGACCGCCCGCATCGCCGCCGCATTGGTCCTGACCCTGCTGCTCGCCGCCGGCCCCGTGCGGGCGGCGGAGGTGCGCGAGGTGGTCAGCCCGGGCGGTATCGCGGCCTGGCTGGTCGAGGATCATTCCATTCCGCTGATCGCGGTCGACTTCACCTTTCGCGGCGGCGCCGCGCTCGATCCGGAAGGCCGGGAAGGGTTGGCCGAGTTCGTGTCCGTGACTTTGGACGAGGGTGCCGGGGAGTACGATTCCCAAACCTTCCAGCGCACTCTCGAAGACAATGCCATCCAACTCGGCTTCGACGCCGGCCAGGACAATTTCAGCGGCCGTCTCAAGACCCTGACCAAGAACCGCGAACTGGCCTTCGATCTGTTGCGCCTGGCCCTGACCGCGCCGCGCTTCGATCCGGATCCGGTCGGGCGCATGCGCGCCGCGCTGCTCGCCTCGCTCGGCCGCAGCCTGGAAGATCCGGACCGCATCGCGTCGCGCGCTTGGTGGTCGGCGGTTTTCCCTGATCATCCCTATGGCCGCCCGGTCGGCGGCACGATCGAAAGCCTCAAGGCGATCTCGGCCGACAACCTTCACGCCTTCGTCGCGCGGCGCATCGCGCGGGACAACCTGGTCGTCGCGGTGGTCGGCGACATCACGCCGGAGGCGCTGGGACCCTTGCTCGACAGCACCTTCGGCGCACTGCCGGCCGAGGCTTCGCCCTGGGACGTGCCCCTTGCCGAGCCGGCCAATCCCGGCGAACTGACGCTGGTCGAGCGCGATATTCCGCAAAGCGTCGTGGTCTTCGGCGATCGCGGCCTCGCGCGCGACGATCCGGACTACTACGCCGCCTATGTGATGAACCACATTCTGGGCGGCGGCAGCTTCAATTCGCGTCTTTACGAGGAGGTGCGCGAAAAGCGCGGCCTGGCCTACGGCATCTACACCTTCCTCTATCCCCTCGAGGATGCCGCCCTGATCATGGGGAGCGTGGCGACCCAGAACGCGCGTCTGGCCGAGACCGTCGCCGTGCTGCGCGAGCAATGGGACCGCTTGGCGGAGGAGGGGGTGAGCGAGGAGGAATTGGCCGCGGCCAAGGCTTTCCTCACCGGCTCCTTTCCCTTGCGTTTCGGCAGCACCGACGGAGTCGCGGGCATCGTTGCCGCCATGCAGGTCCAGGATCTGGGGATCGACTATCTCGACCGGCGCAACGCGCTGATCGAAGCCGTGACGGTCGAGGATGTGCGCCGCGTCGCGAGCAGGATGCTGAACTCGGATACCCTGACCGTCACCGTCGTCGGCGCGCCGGACCCGCTGCCCGAGGGTGCGGCGAAGCGCGATGCCGGATAGGATCGCCGCCTCGCGGTCATGCGCACCGCGCCAAACCGAAGGAAGGGCCGGATGACCGGCGACCTCCCCTACACCGTCGACATCGCCGATTGCCTGGCCGATGGCCCCCACGAGGGCGGCCTGTCCGTGGCCGCGTTCGAGGCTTGCCTGGCCGAGGCGGCGCCCGCGCTCGACGCCCTGCGGGCCTGGCGCCAGGCCGGCGAGCATCCCTTCCTGACCTTGCCCGCGCGGCGTGATGATCTGGACAGGATCGAGGCGGCGGCGCGACGCTATCACGAGGCCTTCGATACGGTGGTCGTGCTCGGGACCGGCGGGTCCAGCCTCGGCGGGCAATGCCTGACCGCCCTGTGCCAGCCGCAATTGCCAGGGATTCAGTCCGACCCGCGCGTGATCTTCATGGAAAACGTGGACCCAACCGGCTTCAACGAGCTGTTTCGCGCCCTCGATCTGTCGCGCACCGGCTTTATTGTGATTTCCAAGTCCGGCGGCACGGCCGAGACCTTGGCGCAGTTCCTGGTCTGCCTGGACGCCATGCGCGAGGCCGTGGACGCCGACCGTCTGGGCAACCATTTCACCATCGTGACCCGCGTCGATTCGAGCCCCCTGCGCCGCTATGCCGAGTTCCGGGGCATGCGGGTTCTGGATCACGATTCGGACCTGGGCGGGCGTTATTCCGCCCTGTCGGTCGTCGGGTTGCTGCCGGCGATGATCGTCGGCCTCGACCCCGTCGCGGCGCGCGAGGGCGCTGCGGCCGTGTTGCGGGCCTGTCTCGACGGCGAGGCCGAGCCCGGCAACGGCCCCCTCGCGGGGGCCGCGCTTCAGGTCGGCCTCGCGCGCGAATGCGGCGTCTCGGCGACCGTGACGATGAGCTATGGCGACCGCTTGGCGCCCTTCGGCATGTGGTTCCGCCAGCTCTGGGCGGAGAGCCTGGGCAAGGCCGGCCAGGGCACGGCGCCGGTTCGCGCGCTCGGCACGGTCGACCAGCACAGCCAGCTTCAGCTCTATCTCGGCGGGCCCAACGACAAGTTCTTCACGGTCATCTATGCCGACCCGGGCCAGGAAGACCGCCTGATTGCGCCCGAAAGCCGGACCGAGGGCGAGCTGGATTGGCTGATCGGCCGCTCTCTGGGTGAGCTGCTGGAGGCGTCCTATCGCGCGACCTCCGAAGCCCTCGCCGCGCGCGGCCGGCCCGTGCGCCGTTTTGCCCTGCCCGTCCTTGACGCGCGGGCGATGGGCGCGATGATGATGCACTTCATGCTGGAGACGGTGATTGCCGCCCATCTCCTTGGCGTCGACCCCTTCGACCAGCCGGCGGTGGAGCAGGGCAAGACTCTGACGCGCCGCTACATGACCGAGTTCGCCCCCCGCCTCGAGGGCTGAGGCCGGATGGGGCGGAGGGCGTGAACGACCGCCGGACAAGGACCGCTTCCGATTTGACCATCCATCGCCTGCCCGCCATCCGTCGCTTGCCCGAGGGTCTCGTTAACCGGATCGCGGCGGGAGAAGTCGTCGAGCGTCCGGCCTCGGCGCTCAAGGAACTGGTCGAGAACGCCATCGACGCGGGCGCGACCCATATCGAGGTGACGAGCGAGGATGGCGGCCGGGGCCTGATCGCGGTGGTCGATGACGGCCGTGGCATGACGGCCGAGGACCTGTCCCTGGCGGTCGAGCGTCACGCCACTTCCAAGTTGCCCGACGACGATCTGACCCATATCGCCACCCTCGGCTTCCGGGGCGAGGCGCTGCCGTCGATCGGCGCGGTCAGCCGCCTGGCCATCGCCAGCCGTGCGGCCGGCGCCGATTCGGCCTGGCGCATCGCGGTCGAAGGCGGCGCCGTGCGCGGCCCGGAACCCGCCGCCTTGAGTGCCGGAACACGGGTCGAGGTGCGCGACCTGTTCTACGCCACCCCGGCCCGCCTCAAGTTTCTCAAGGCCGAGCGGACCGAGACGAGCCATATGCTCGACGCGCTCAACCGTCTTGCCATGGCTCATCCCCATATCGCCTTCTCGCTCCAGGCCGAGGGGCGGATGCGCCTGCGCTTGGGGGCCGCCCAGGGCGACATGTTCCGCGCCCGGCTCGACCGGCTCGGCGCGATCATGGGCCGCGACTTCGCCGACAACGCGGTTCCCGTGGATGCCGAGCGCGAAGGGTTGCGCCTGACCGGCTATGCCGGCCTGCCAACCCTCAACCGGGCCAACGCCCAGGCCCAGTATCTCTTCGTCAACGGCCGCCCCGTGCGCGACCGCCTGCTCCAGGGCGCAGTGCGCGGCGCCTACCGGGACTTCCTGGCCCGCGATCGCCACCCCCTCGTCGCCCTGTTCCTTGAGGTGCCGCCCGAGGCGGTCGACGTCAACGTCCATCCGGCCAAGGCCGAGGTGCGCTTCCGCGACGCCGGCCTGGTGCGCGGGCTGATCGTCGGCGCCCTGCGCCACGCCCTGGCCGAGGCCGGCCACCGGGCCTCGACCACGGTCGCCGCGGCGGCCCTGGGCTCGGCCCGGCCGGGCGGTGGCGGGCCCGCTTTGCCTTATGGCCATGCCCCGGCCTATGCGCCGCGCGGCCTGGCGGAACGGGCGGCGGCGTTCCAGGCGCGGGCTCGTCCGAGCATAGAGACCGACTTGATCACGCGCGTGACTCCTCGCATGTCACATAGCGCAGG
>JABIRQ010000128.1 GCA_018699755.1 Rhodospirillaceae bacterium
CCGCGCCGACCGGCGCGCCAAGTCCCTTGGTGAAGTCGAGCCAGACCGTGTCCACCGCCTTCGTGTGCTCAGTCGCGGGAAGACCGCTCGCGACCACCGCGTTCATCAGGCGCGCGCCGTCCATATGCACGGCCAGGCCGTGCTCGCGCGCGACCGCCGCGACCGCCGCGATCCGGTCCGTCGGCCACACCCGGCCGCCGCCCCACATGGTCGTCTGCTCGACATGCAGCAGGCGCGAGGTCGGATGATGGTGGCGATAGGCGCGCACGGCGTCCCGCACCTGGTCCGGCGTATAGATGCCGTTCTCGCCGTCCATAGTGCGGCACATCACGCCGTTGAGGGCGGCCGGCCCGCCCGCTTCCCAGTGCAGGGTATGGGCGGTCTTGTCCAGGATCACCTCGTCGCCCGGCTCGCAATGGACTCGGTAGGCGATGGCGTTGCACATGGTGCCCGAGGGCAGGAAGACCGCCTGCTCCTTGCCCAGCATCTCGGCCGCCAATTCCTGCAGCCGGTTGGTGGTCGGATCCTCCTTGGCCTGCTCGTTGCCGACCTCCGCCTCGTAGATCGCCTTGCGCATCCCCTCCGAGGGCCGCGTGACGGTGTCGCTGTAGAGATCGATGCGGATATCGGGCATTCGAACAGTCTCCCTGTTGTCTAACTTTCCAAGCGACCCCTCGCCCCCTCATCCTGAGGAGCTCGCGCTCGCGAGCGTCTCGAAGGGGGCCTCCTCAGGGTGTGGGCCTAAGGTGACAATTCTCTCCTCATCCTGAGGAGCCGCCGCGAGGCGGCGTCTCGAAGGGTGAAATGGCACAATGTCCGGAGGGAACCCGGGCTAATCCCCTCCGCCCGGCAAAACATCCCGCCCGGCATAGCGCGCCGTCGGGCCCAGGCGCTCCTCAATGCGCAGAAGCTGGTTGTATTTGGCCAGGCGGTCGCTTCGCGAGAGGGAGCCGGTCTTGATCTGCCCGCAATTAGTCGCGACGGCGAGATCGGCGATGGTCGTGTCCTCGGTCTCGCCCGAACGGTGCGACATCACCGCCGTGTAGGAAGCCCGGTGCGCCATGTCCACGGCGTCGAGGGTTTCGGTCAGGGTGCCGATCTGGTTGACCTTGATCAGGATCGAATTGGCGACGCCGCGCGCGATGCCGTCGGCCAGGCGCTCAGGGTTGGTCACGAACAGATCGTCGCCGACCAGTTGGACCGTGCCGCCCAGCTCGTCGGTCAGGGTTTTCCAGCCCTCCCAATCGTCCTCGGCCATGCCGTCCTCGATCGAGACGATGGGGTAACGCGCCGCCAGATCGGCCAGATGGGCGACCATGCCGGCCGGATCCAGGATCTTGCCCTCGCCTTCGAGCCGGTATTGGCCGTCCGTGAAAAACTCGGTCGACGCGACGTCCAAGGCCAGCACGATATCGTCGCCCGCGGCGTAGCCCGCGCTCTCGATCGCCTTCATGACGAAGCCCAGGGCCTCGTCCGCGCTGGCCAGGTTGGGCGCAAAGCCGCCCTCGTCGCCGACATTCGTGTTGTGCCCGCCCTCGGACAGCGCCTGTTTGAGGGCGTGGAAGACCTCGGCTCCCATGCGCAACCCCTCGGCGAAGCTCGCCGCGCCCACGGGCAGGATCATGAATTCCTGGAAATCGATGCCGTTGTCGGCATGGGCGCCGCCGTTGACGATGTTCATCAGGGGCACCGGCAGGACCCGCGCCTGGGTGCCGCCGACATAGCGGTAGAGCGGCAGCCCCGCCTCCGCCGCCGCCGCCTTGGCCACGGCGAGGGACACGCCGAGGATCGCATTCGCCCCCAACCGCGCCTTGTTGGCCGTGCCGTCCAATTCGCGCAAGGCCGTGTCGATATGGGCCTGGTCCTCGGCCTCCATGCCGCCGATGGCGTCGAAGATTTCGCCGTTGACCGCGTCGACGGCCTTCAGGACCCCCTTGCCGCCATAGCGCCCGGCCTCGCCGTCGCGCAGCTCGACCGCCTCGTGCTTGCCGGTCGAGGCGCCCGAGGGCACCGCCGCGCGGCCCACGGCGCCGCTTTCCAGCTCGACGTCGACCTCGACGGTCGGGTTACCGCGCGAGTCCAGGATCTCCCGCGCCACGATGTCCAGAATGCCGCTCATCACGTTGCTCCGTTACAAGGCGAGGCGCCGGAGGAATAGCCCATCGGCCCGCCGGAGCCTAGGGAGAATTGGTTCGGTCGACGCCTAGATCTCGACCGGATTAGCCTTCGCCACCCGGTCGATCTCGACCAGGGTTTCGAGCAACGCTTCGAGCTGGTCGAGGCGGACCATGTTGGGGCCGTCCGAGGGCGCGTTGTCCGGATCCTGGTGGACCTCCATGAACACTGCCGCCACGCCCACGGCCAAGGCCGCGCGGGCCAGCACGGGCACGAATTCGCGCTGGCCGCCGCTCTTGCCGCCCAGCCCGCCGGGCTGCTGCACCGAATGGGTCGCGTCGAACACCACCGGATGGCCGCTGCGCGCCAGGATCGGCAGGCTGCGCATGTCGGAGACCAGGGTGTTGTAGCCGAAGCTGGCGCCGCGCTCGGTCACCAGGATGCCGCTGGCACCACCCGCCTCCAGCTTGGCGACGACGTTGGCCATGTCCCAGGGGGCGAGGAACTGGCCCTTCTTGACGTTGACGGTCTTGCCCGTCGCCGCGGCGGCCAACAGCAGGTCGGTCTGCCGGCACAGGAAGGCCGGGATCTGCAGGATATCAACAGCCTGGGCCGCTTCGGCGCATTGCGCTTCGGTGTGCACGTCAGTCAGCACAGGCAGGCCGGTCTTCTCGCGCAATTCGGCGAAGATCGGCAGGGCGCCCTCCAGGCCCAACCCGCGCGGGCTGTCCGCGCTGGTCCGGTTGGCCTTGTCGAAGCTGCTCTTGTAGACGAGGCCGATGCCGAGCCGGTCCGCGATCTCCTTCAGCGCGCCGGCCATGAAGAAGGCATGGTCGCGGGATTCCAGGGCGCAGGGCCCGGCGATCAGGGTGAAGGGAAGGTCGTTGCCGAAGGCGACGTCGCCGATCTGGACACGATGCTGGGCGCTCATAATGAAGGGGTTCCCGGTTGCGCCACGCTCAGACCAGCCGCGACTGGGCGACGGCGGCGCCGACGAAGGCCGTGAACAGTGGGTGCGGCTCGAAGGGTTTGGACTTGAGTTCGGGATGGAACTGCACGCCGACGAACCAGGGATGGTCCGGCAGTTCGATGATCTCGGGCAGAACCTCGTCCGGCGACATGCCGCTGAAGCGCAGCCCCGCCGCCTCGAGCCGGTCGCGGTAGTTGATGTTGACCTCGTAGCGATGACGGTGGCGTTCGCTGATCTCGTCCAGGCCGTAGATCTCGCGCACCCGGCTGTTCTCGGCCAACTTGCACTCGTAGGCGCCGAGCCGCATGGAGCCGCCCTTGTCGCTCGCCGAATCGCGGGTCTCGACCGTGCTGCCGCGCCGCCATTCGGTCAGCAGACCGACCACCGCGTCCTGGCACGGGCCGAACTCGGTCGAACCCGCGCCCGGCAGGTCGGCCAGGTTGCGCGCCGCCTCGATCACCGCCATCTGCATGCCGAAACAGATGCCGAAATAGGGCACCCGGTGGGTCCGGGCGAAGGTCACCGCCTCGATCTTGCCCTCCGAGCCGCGCTCGCCGAAGCCGCCGGGGACGAGGATGCCGTTGACCGCCTCAAGATGATGAACCGCTTCCTCGGTCTCGAAGACCTCGGACTCGATCCAGTTCAGGTTGACCCGCACGTTGTTGGCGATGCCGCCGTGAGTCAGCGCTTCGGCCAGGGATTTATAGGAATCCAGCAGATGGGTGTATTTGCCGACCACAGCGATCGTCACCTCGCCGTCCGGCTCCATCACCCGCTCCACGATGTTCCGCCAGCCGGACAGGTTCGGTGTCGGCCCCTCGATCCCGAAATAGCGGCAGACCTCGGTGTCGAAGCCCTCCTCGTGATAGCGGATCGGCACCTGATAGATGGTCTCGGCGTCGAGGGCGGAAATCACCCGCTCCTCGCGGATGTTGCAGAACAGGGCAATCTTGCGCTTGGCCGAATCGGGGATTTCCTGCTCGGCCCGGCACAACAGCATGTCCGGCTGGATGCCGACGCTCAGCAGCTCGCTGACCGAATGCTGGGTCGGCTTGGTCTTCAGCTCGCCCGCGGTGGCGATGAAGGGCAGCAGGGTCAGGTGGATATAGAGGCAGCGTTCGCGCCCCAACTCGTAGCCCAACTGCCGGATCGCTTCGAGGAAGGGCAGGCTTTCGATATCGCCCACCGTGCCGCCGATCTCGCACAGCACGAAATCCGCGCCCACCGTGTCGCGCTGGAGGACGCGCATGATTTCGTCGGTGACATGGGGGATGACCTGGACCGTCGCCCCCAGATAGTCGCCCCGCCGCTCGCGCGCCAGCACGTCGGAATAGACCTGGCCTGCGCTGACGCTGTCGGACCGGCCCGACGGCACGCCCGTGAAGCGTTCGTAATGGCCGAGGTCGAGATCCGTCTCCGCCCCGTCGTCGGTGACGAAGACCTCGCCGTGCTGATAGGGGCTCATCGTGCCCGGATCGACGTTCAGGTAGGGGTCGAACTTGCGCAGGCGGACCTTGAAGCCGCGCGCCTGCAGCAAGGTGCCGAGCGCCGCCGTCGCCAAACCCTTGCCGAGAGAGGAAGCCACGCCGCCGGTGATGAAGATAAACCGCGTCATGGACCTACACTGTAACGACAGGTGTCCTCGGCCCCAAGAAAAAGAGGCGGCTGAATGCCGCCTCTTTGGTTTTTTTTTGCGTTTTGATTCGCCGGGCTCACCGCTCGCTCAGCGCACGGGTGCGCTGGGCGAGGACGGACCGCTCTCTTCCTGGGTCGGCGCGGGCTCGTCAACGATCGAGCGCGGCTCCTCCGAGGAGCTCGCCAGGATGGCCAGGATGATGCTGGTCGTCATGAAAGCCGCGGC
>JABIRQ010000407.1 GCA_018699755.1 Rhodospirillaceae bacterium
CCCTGCCCGCCGCCCTGGCCGCGCCCGGCACGAAGCTGGAGGTTGAGATCGCGGGCAAACGCTTCCCGGCAGAAGTCGTGAAGCCGCCGGTCTAGGCCGGCCCGCTCACTCGGCGCTCAGCGCGGGCCATTCCGCGTCGGCTTGCGCGAGGTAGCCGGGGATGTCCTCCTCCCAGGTCTGCTGCACGCCCTTGCTGTAGTTGAGATAGAGCGTGCCGTCGACGACGCTCCACGCCTGGGGATCGATATCGACCTTGTATCCCTGGGCCACGCCGTAGGCGCAGTAGCCGCCATAGGCCGGCGCGTATTTCTCCGGATCGGCGGCGAACAGGTCGCGGTTCTCGGCGCTGGCGAAGCGCCAGGTCGCGCCGCCCCAGTCATGGGTGAAATCGCCGCTGCCTTCGACCGGCTTGCCCTGGATGTGATAGGCGACCGGGTCGTAACCTTCGATCGCATTGCCGAGAAGGGTCTTGTTGATCTCCGCGGCGAAGCCCGCGCCGGCGAGCGTCGCGGAGAAGAGAATAGCCGCCAGGCCGAGACCGAGATTGCGAAGCATGGGTTCACTCCTTTCGCCCGTCCCCGGGCCGATACCGATTGCCGCCCGCTATCAAGTAATACGCCCCGACCGGATCTTGTAGTCACGACTGCGCGAGGACGCGTGCCGGGGCGGGACCGGGCGGCCCACCTTTCTCGCCGCGATCCGGCGGGTGCGGATCGACCCGCCTTTTTGTTGCAGCGGGAGGCCGAGGCGACCAGACTTCGCCATGCGGGCTGGGCCTTGCGTCTTCCGGCCCACACCTTCCAGAACGGCATCGGTCGCGGATTCATGGCACGGGCGCAAGACTCCCTAAGTGGCGCAGGGCGCGCCCCGCTCCACCGCTGGCCTTCGCCCAGGATCTACCGGGGATGAGCGTCGCCACCGCCGATCCCGGCGCCGCGCCCGCCGTCGGCGCCTTCCAGCGCAAAATGATCATGGCCACCTGCATGCTGGCGGCCAGCATCTATTCGATGAACCTGACCATCGTCAGCATCTCCCTGCCGAACATGCAGGGCACCTTCTCGGCCTCGCCGGACCAGATCGCCTGGGTCGTGACCGGCTTCATCCTCGGCCTGACCATGACCGTCGCCTGTATCGGCTGGGTATCGGAACGCTTGGGCCGCAAGCGGGTCTATATCGCCGCCCTCGCCGCCTTCGTCGCGACCTCCGTCATGTGCGGCAACGCAAGCATCCTGGAAGAGGAAGTGTTCTGGCGCTTCCTTCAGGGCGTGACCGGGGCGGCCATCCTGCCGATCTCCCAATCGATCATTCTGGACGTCTACCCGCGCGAGGAGCATGGCCGCGCCCTCGCCCTTTGGGGCCTGGGCAACATGGCAGGACCCATCATCGCCCCGCCCATCGGCGGCATGATCACCGAGGCTTATGGCTGGCAGAGCGTGTTCGACATCAACCTGCCCTTCGGCCTGCTGGCGCTCCTGGGGACGATTCTCTTCGTGCCCTCGGCACCCTCGCAAAAGCGCCCGCTCGATGCGATCGGCCTGATCGCCCTGGTCGGCGGGGTCGGCCTCGTCCAGCTCGCCGTGAATCGCGGCGCACGCCTGGATTGGTTCGAATCGAGCGAGATTCTGTTCGAAATCGCGGGCGGCCTTCTGCTGCTCTACCTGTTCGTGGTCCGCATCCTGACGGCACGGCGTCCGTTTCTCGAACCGATGATGTTCCGCGACCGCAACTATTGGGTCGGTCTGGTCATGATCGCCGCCTTCGGCGCTTTCTCCTTCCTGCCGATCGTCACTCTGCCGCTCTTCATGCGCAATCTGCTCGGCTATCCGATTGAGATCGTCGGCTTGCTGCTGATGCCGCGGGCCTTGGGGGTCGTTTGCGGCAACCTCTTCGTCGGGCGCGCCATGACCCGGATCGATCGCCGGCTGCTCCTCGCCCTTGGCTTGCTATGCGCGGTCTATTCCTCGTGGGAGGTCACCACCTGGACCCTTGCGACCGGAGTATGGGAGATCGCCGTAAACGGCGTCTTCCAGGGTCTCGGCAACGGCATGATCTGGGTCACCGTCAACACCATGACCTTCTCCAACCTGGCGCCGCGCTACCGCGCCCAGGCCGTGCCGCTCTACTTCCTCACCTTCAATCTGTCGGCCAGTATCGGCATCGCCGCCTTCATCACCTATTGGGTCCAGGCCAGCCGATCGACCGCCGATATTCTCGGCGAACAGGTCACGACGATGGGCAATGCCGTGCGTCAGGGTCTGGTGCCCCACGATTGGGACCTTTCCGATCCGAGCACGGCCGCGGCTCTCCAGGATCTGGTCGACCGCCAGGCTTCGATGATCGGCTACGAACTGTCCTTCCAGCTCGTCGCGCTCTGCGCTCTGCTGCTGGTTCCCTTCGTCTTCATGTTCCGCAAGCCCGACTAAGACCCGACGCGGTCCGCTGTCTAGCCACCGCCACCGATGCTATCCTCGGCCACGGAACCGCCGAAGCGAGGGGGATCATGAGAACACGGACGCACACTGCCCGCACTCTCCTCGCCGTCCTCCTCCTCTGCCTCGCCGCCTCCGGCGCCGCCGCCGAGGAGCGCGGGTTCACCATCCTGGGGATCAACGACGTCTACCGCATCGCCGGCCTGGATGCGGGGACGCGCGGCGGTCCCGCCCGGGTCCGGGCGCTGCGCGCCGCACTGGAGAAGTCGGGCCTGCCGGTCCTGCTGCTCCACGCCGGGGATATCGTCGCGCCCTCCTTCCTCAGCCGGACCTATGACGGGGCCCAGATGATCGCGGTGCTGAATGCGCTCGACGGCGTCCCCGCCGGGTTCGACCCTTACATGTTCGCCACCTTCGGCAACCACGAGTTCGACAAGCGCAAGCTGAAGGACGTCGGCATCCTGGCCGACCGGGTGCGCGAATCCGGCTTCACCTGGCTCAGCGCCAATATCGATTTTGCCGCGGGCGCTGATGGCGCGCCCCTGGTCGGCGGGCCGAAGGTCGCGCGCCAGACGATCGTCCGCCTGGGCGGCGTCCAGGTCGGACTCTTCGGCCTCACCACGAACATCACCGTGCCCGACTACGTCGCGGCCATCGCCGACCCGATCGCCGTGGCGCGGGAGCGCACGGCGGTCCTGCGCGCGGGCGGGGCCCAGGTCGTCATCGCGGTCACCCATCTCGCCATGGAAGAAGACAGGGCCCTGCTGGCCGCCCTGGAGGGCGAGGGACCGGACCTCATCATCGGCGGGCACGAGCACACCCGCCAGTCCTGGACCTCGCCCGGCGGCCGTTCGGTCGTGAAGGCGGATGCCGATGCCGTCTCCGCCACCCTGGCCGACGTGACCCTGACGGCCGACGGCCGTCCCCGGATCGCCTTCCGCACGGTCGAACTCGGCACCGACAACCCCGCCCCCGACCCGGCCGTCGCCACCCTGGTCGAGACATGGACCCGGAGGCACGGCATCGCCTTCTGCGCCGCCCAGACGCCGCCAACCCGGCCCGGCTGTCTCGACGCGGTCGAGGGCCGCGCGGCCGATACCCTGGTCGCCGAGGAGTTGGAGATTCGCGGCTACGAGACCAATTTCGGCGACTGGATCATGGACCGGGCGCTCGACGCCTTCCGCGATTCGGGCGCCCAGGCCACCTTCATCAACGCCGGCAGCCTGCGCCTCAACCAGAACATCGCCGCCGGCCAGGCGATCACCCGCCGCACGGTCGAGGAACTCTTTGCCTTCCCGACCGGCCTGCGCCTGATCGAGATCGACGGCGCCACCCTGCGCCAAGTCGTCGAGCATGCCGTCACCGGCTGGCCCGGCAACGGTCGCTGGCTCCAGGTTGCCGGCCTGGCCTTCCGCCACGACCCGGCGGCGGGCACGGCCACCGGCCTCGTCCTGCTGGGCGCCGACGGCCCTCGCCCGGTGAAAGATGGCGACCGCATCAAACTCGTCACCGGCACCTATCTGCTCGACCGCTCGGGCGATCAGGACGGCTACACGATGCTGGGCACCGAGCAGATCGTCCCTGGCAGCGCCGAGGACAAACGCCTCAAGGATCTGGTGATCGAGGGCCTGCAAGCGGCGGGAAAGGCCGGCATCGCCCCACAGATCGAAGGCCGCATCTGCACGACCGGCCGCCCAGGGCCCTGTCTGGCGGGAGAGGAATAACTGCCGGTTGAGCACCCGTCGGGAGATTCGACAGAAACCCGTCGGAATTCTAGGATTTCCCACGCAGAAGAGTGCAACCGCATCGCTATCGGCGGAGACAGGGGAATGCTGCGAAGTTCTGCACTCGGCATCGCCGCCCTTTTGATGGCGCTCGTCTGGTTGGCCGCGCCGCAAGGCACCCGGGCGCAATGGGCCGAATCCTTCGGTCTCGGCTGTCCGGGGCAATGGGTCGCCGGCGGCACGATGTGCCTCTGCCCCGATGGGCAATACGCTGCCTATATCAACGGGCAGGTCACTTGCCCCGGCGGCGGCCAGGGCATCGGCGGAGGCGGCTATCAGGGCGATCCTTGCGGCTGGGGCTCCTGCAATCCGGGCAGCTACTGCGGCGAACCCGGCGTCTGCGTGCCCAACGGCCAGACCTATTGTGGCGGCGGCCAATCCTGCCCGGCGGGTACCAAATGCTCGACCGGCGGCTGCTTGCCGCAGGAAGCGACGGATTGCGGCGACGGCTCCTATTGCCCGGGCGGAACCCTGTGCTGGCAGGACCCGCCCGACGACACCCGTTTCTATGGCGGCAGTACGCAATGCCTGGGTGTCGAGGAATACGCCGACCGGACCGAAAGCCTGCGCCGGGAGCGCGAGGAGAACAGCCCCGAAGCCAAGGCGCGCCGCGCCGAGGCCGAGCGCAAGACCAAGGCGCGCACGGACGCGGAGAAGCGGGAAATCGGCGCGGAAAAGAAGAAAGCCGCCGCCGAAGGGCGCGAGCTGGAAACCGACCGCAAGGCTCAGGAACAGCGCCTGCTCTCCTCCCCTGCGGATCGAAAGGCGGG
This sequence comes from Rhodospirillaceae bacterium, assembly GCA_018699755.1. Lineage (GTDB taxonomy): Bacteria > Pseudomonadota > Alphaproteobacteria > CADEGL01 > CADEGL01 > JABIRQ01. Next base: position 4,984 of record JABIRQ010000407.1, read on the forward strand.
GGCGTCGGACAAGACCGCCGCCGAGATCATGCGCGAGCTGCGCGAGGATTCCCTGCTCGACCGGCTGAACGAGACCCCGCCCGGGCAACCCACCACGTCCATTCCGCGGCAACCGGCGCCCGCCGCGGCGGTGGGAACAAGCGGCACTGCGGCCGCCACCGCGCCGAGCGGCTTCCCCAGCCGCCAGACCCCCGCGCCCCCGAAGGTCGACACCGCCGGCCGCGAAACCCGCCGTCTGGCCGACCGTGTGCCCGAACCCGCGCCGCAGCCGGCCATGGCCACGGCCCCGCCGACCCAAAGCCAGGGGCCGGGCCCAACATGGGTTCAGAACTTCGCGGCCACGGGCCAAGTCGACCCCGCCAAGATGCCCCCCGCCGCGCGCAAAGACTACTACGAGCGACTGAAACGCGAGGCCGCGGCGGCAGCGCAGGCACAGCGGGCCAAGAATTTGGAGGCCGAGCGCGCCTACTACGAGAATTACCGCTGGGATGGCGGCAGCAACGCGCGGATATCCGAGCGTCTGGAACGCGAGGCGGCCGAAGCCGCCAGGGCCAAGGAAATTGCGAAAGCGATATCCGAGCGCGAGAAACGCGAGGCAGCAGAAGGGGGAGTGGGAAAAGCGCCAGCGCAGGACTGCATTTGGAGTTTTGTGAAGATCGAGAAGGTGTACGAGTATCTTTGCCAACCCAAGCACCCCGACCTACCCGATATCGCGCGGCCTGAATAAATGTGGCTCTCTTAGTGCTCGAAGCGCCCTATCCGGAAAGGAAGACCTCCCGACTCAGCCGCTCGATAGCGCGACGAGCAGTCGTGGTCCTCGCCGCGCTGCTCTGGACCGCTCCCGCCCAAGCCGATCCCATCGCGGATTGCGACAGTGACGACGCGGAACGGATCGTCGCGGGCTGCTCGGTCGTGATCGCGCGTGGCGGGCTGGCGGACGCGGACCTCGCCATCGCCTATAGCCGCCGGTCGGACGGCTATCTCGCCTTCGGCAAGTTCGACGACGCCTTCGCCGACCAGGCCAAGGCCCTCGCACTCGATCCCGCCGGCCCGGGTTATCAAGAGCGGTTGCGCGACATCGCGATACGCAAGGGCGACGCGGCCCTCGCCAGTGGCGATGCCGCCACGGCGGTCGAGGCCTACAGCGCAGCGTACAATATTAGGCCGCTCGACCCGGGCGTCCTCGACAAGCGCAGCGACGCCCATCTCGCACGCGGCGACACGGCCGCCGCCATCACCGATCTGACGGTGGCGGCGGTCATGGGCGAGGCTGTCCCGGCGCGTTTTCGCCGTCTGGCGACGCTTTTTGAGTTGCAGGCCGTTCAGAGTCTTCAGGTTGGCGATTTGGATGGCGGCGTCGCGGCCTACAACAGCGCTGTGTCCTGGGCGGCGCAGATACCTGAGAACTGTGCCCGGACCGGCTGCGCAGACCGCAAGCGGCTGGAGACTGCCCATGCGAAGACGGTGCTGGCGCGTGGCGAAGCCTCGCTCGAATTCGGCCTGGCGATGGCCGCGGCCCAGGATTTCGAAACCTTTCTGTTCTACAATCCCGATTCGCGCCGGGTCCGCCTGCTCTCCGCTCTCGCATGGGAAACCGCGGGCAAAGCCGATATCGCCGCGCGCCAATACCGTGCCGTCCTCGACCGCTGGCCGGACGACGAGGAGGCCGCCGCCGGCATCGACCGATTGGCAAAGGGTGAGGAACAGCTCGCGCGGCTGGTCCAGATCGAGCTGAAACGCCTCGGCTGCGACCCCGGCCCGATCGACGGCAAATGGGGTGGAAAGAGCCGGACGGCGCTCGAAAACCTGGCACGGCATGGCGGTGTCGACCCCGGCGACGGCATGCCCGACCGGCGTCTGCTCGACCGTCTAGTTTCTTACGACTCGAAAATCTGCCCGCAGAAGACCGAAAGCGAACTGTCCGGCGAAAACGCCGCCCTTGGAATCGACGGCGGCGAGGACTGCTTCATCTTCAACGATCGCCTGTTCTGCGAATGAGACGCGCCAAGAACCTTGCCCTTGCACTCGCCGCCGTGACGCTGTCCGTCGGACTCGCCCGGGCCGATGTGACGAGCCTATACGGATCGACCGTTACCGCGACCTTGAACGGCTATCAGCCGGTCGGCGGATACAGCTGGACCGAAGAGAACGAGTACTATTTCCCGAAGAACGGCCGGCACGCCCTGAACGGTTACGATGCCGAAAGCTTCGGCAGGGGAAAGGGCGTCGTCTACACCCTGAACGATCGAACCTGCGACATTCTCCGGTACGAGTTCGAGTACGAGGGCCGTATTGTCACAGGAAAGAGGCATGTCTGCGGACAGATGTTCGTCGAGGGAAATTCCGTTACGCTGATCGACGACTCCAGAGACGACAACGGCCTCGGGCACGTGGTCGAGTTCCAGAGGTCACTCATCTTCGAGCTGTCGGGGGCGGGCGGTTGCAGCGTAATTGGCTATTCGACCGCGACTACGGCCTACGGCACGACCGAGGCGCAGGAGTCGGGCCACTGCGTGATCCGGCCGGGACGCGATCCGTCGATGTTCGAGTGACCGCCTGAAGCTGCCGGCAGGCCTCAGCCCGCCGCCAGCCGGTATGCCGTACCGAAGCCGGGCAGGTCTTCGGCGGCGATGGTTCCCGCCGCCTCCAGCTCGCCTTTTCGGGCCTCCGCCAATCGGACGAAGCCGCTCCAGTCGCGGGCCATGACAAAGACGGTCACGGCCTCGACCGGCTCGGGCGCCTCGTCCTCAATGCCGAGCAGCTTCTTGCGCGCCGGCACCAGGGCGTCGCGCAGGATATCGATGCCCTGGGGGCAGATGCCCTCCAGGTCCGCGTAGAGGGGCATGGTGCCCAATCCGGCCCGCTCCGCGAGCGCGCGCCGCTCGGTCTCGTCGCGCGGGTCCAGGGCGAAGCGGGCGAAGCGGACCAGGGCGGCCGGCCCGGCATGGCTCTGCCAATCGACACCCTCGGCCGTGACGTCCGGAACCGGCACCGCGCCGCTGCAAACCTTGCACTCGATGCATTTGTAGAGCCGGTTGGCCGCGTCCATCTCGGCCTCGGGCAGCACCTCCGGGAAGGCCGGCCGCCCGCTGCGCCGGAGATAGGGCTTCAGGCCCATGATGACCCGCTCGTAAGGCGCCGTGTCGATCGCGAGGTCGCGGACGATCGGGAAATTGGCCAGCGGCTCGACCGTCATCTCGGAAAGGGCCGGCTCCCAGCAGCCGAGCTGGGGCGCACCGTTCACCGTGACCGCGCACTCGCCGCATTTCTTGGTGCCGCAGAACCAGCGATAGGCCAGCGGCACGTCCAACTCGTCATAGACATGGTTCAAGGCATCGAGCACGCGCATCTGGTCCGAATACGGCACCTGGTAGGTCTCGTAGCGCGGTGCCGTGTCGACGCTCGGGTCGAAGCGGAAGAGTCGCAGTGTCACATGTTCGGGTGTCGTCATCCCCGCCTCCCCTCAATCCGGCAGTTCGTCGAAATAGCCGCGCCTGCCGCCAGGGGGCTTGACGTAGGTCTGGGGCGCCGGCTCGAATCGGGTCGTGATGCGGTCGCCCTCGAGCCCGACCACGATGCGCTTGAGCCATTCGTCGTTGTCCGTGAAGGGAAACTCCTCGCGGAAATGCGGGCCGCGGCTCTCCCGCCGGGCCAGGGCGGCATGGGCGGCAGCCGCCGCCACCTGCAGCATATCCTCCAAGTCCAGTGCATCCATCAGGTCGGTGTTGAAGCGCAGGGTGTCCGTGCGCAGGCGCACGCGCGGCAGGTCCTCCTCGCGCACCCGCTCGAAGCCTTCCAGGGCCGCGTTCAGCCCTTGCTCGGTTTTCACGAACATCATGTGCTCGCCGACGATCGCCCGAATCCGCCGCTTGACCTCGATGGGCGAGACCGCGGGCTCGTTATGGGCCCGGGTCGGCCCGGCGAGCAGGGTTTCGATCTGTGCTTCCGCCGCCTTCACCTGATCGGGAGCCCGCCCCGGCGCCGCCGCGCCCAGGGCGGCGCGCGCCGCCTCCGTCCCGGCAATCTTGCCGTCGTAGGTGGCCAGGTGCAGGCCGCCGAGGACA
>JABIRQ010000323.1 GCA_018699755.1 Rhodospirillaceae bacterium
GCGAGATCGGCGCCGGGCATGATCCTGAGCGAATTGGAGCCGCAGCCGGACATGGCGCGCATGCGCGCCTATCGCCTGGAGCGATTCCAGGCCGAGCTGCGCAAACGCGACCTCGGCGGCGCGCTGCTCTTCGATTCGGTCAATATCCGCTATGCCAGCGGCACGCGGAACGGCGCGATCTTCAATCTTCACACCCCGTCGCGCGCCTTGTTCGTGCCGCCCGAGGGCAAGGGCGTCCTATACGACCAGGCCGGCTGGGCGGGCTCCGCGCTCGCCCTGGGCACGATCGGCGATGTCCACGACATGCCGACCTTTTCCTATTTCTACTCCGCCGAACGCGGCAATGAACATGCCGAGCGCATGGCGGCGATGGTCGCCGGCGAACTCAAGCGCCATGCCGGCGAGAACCGGCGCCTCGCCGTCGACCGGATTGAGGCGCCCCTGATCAACGCCCTGGCCGGGCAAGGCATCGCATTGACCGACGCCCAGGGGCCGATCGAAAGGGCCCGGATCGTCAAGTCAGATGACGAGATCGCCTGCATCCTGACCTCGATCACCGTGGCCGAGACCGGCATCGCGCGCATCCAGGAGGCGCTCCGCCCCGGCGTTACCGAGAACGAGATGTTCGCGATCCTGCACCAGACCAACATCGCCAACGGCGGTGACTGGTGCGAATACCGGCTCTTCGCCTCCGGCGCGCGCACCAATCCCTGGGGCCAGGAATGCAGCGACAAGGTGATCCGCGCCGGCGAACTGGTCGCCTTCGACACCGGCATGGTCGGGCGCTACGGCTACGCCACGGACATGTCGCGCACCGTGCTGTGCGGCCCAGGCAGGCCGACGGACGAACAGCGCCGGCTCTACGCCATCGCTTACGAGAACCTGCATGTGAATCTGGAACTCGTGCGCGCGGGGCTGAGCTTTCGCGAATTCGCCGAAAAGGCCTGGGAACTGCCCGAGGAATTCGTGAAGAACCGCTATCCCACACCGATCCATGGCATCGGCATGACCGACGAATGGCCGATGGTGAAGCACCTGATGGACTGGGACGAACAGGGTTATGACGGAGTCTTCGAGGCCGGCATGACGGTCTCGGTCGAGAGCTATATCGGCTCCGAGCGCGGGGTCGAGGGGGTCAAGCTGGAAGAGCAGATCCTGATCACCGAGACCGGCTACCAGCGCCTCTCGACATATCCTTACGACGAAACGCTGCTGGGTTGAGGGCGCCCGCCATGCTCCGGCTCTACGACTTCGTCACCTCGGGCAACGCCTGGAAGGTACGCCTGACCCTGTCCCATCTCGACATGCCCTACGAACGGGTCGAGATCGACCGGACCACGACCCACACCCAATCCCCCGACTACCGGGCGATCAACCCGCTCGGCCTGGTGCCGGCCCTGCGGCTGGAAGACGGCAGAATCCTGCACGATTCATCCGCGATCGCCTTCTACCTGTCCGAGGGCACGCATTTGCTGCCCGAAGACGGCTACGGCCGGGCGCAGGTCGTGCAATGGCTGATCTTCGAGCAACGCTATGTCTGCGAGACGGTCGGCATGGCGCGCTATATCGTCAAGACTCTGGCCGAGGCCGAGGCGCGCGCCGCCGAATTGGCGGAGGTTCAGCGTCAAGGATACGAAGCGCTCGACCAACTCGAGCGGCACCTAGAGGGCCGAACCTTCCTCGTCGGCGAGAGCTGCACGATCGCCGACATCTGCAATTTCGTCTATGTCGCCATGGCGGATCAGGGCGCTATGGATCTGACACCCTATCCCGCCCTCCGCGCCTGGGTCGCGCGACTGGAAGCGCTGCCCGGCCATGTCGCCATGGAGGCGGTGCCGAAGCCGGTGCTGCGCCTCCCCTAGACGCCGCGCGATCTGATCGAACGGACCCGAATCGCCCGGCGGCTGCGCGGCTACCGGGACGAACCGGCGGCGGATATCGACGCCATCGCCGTGACCATCGTGAAGGTCGCCCAGATCGTCGCCGACCGGCCGGACGGGACGGGGCGATAACGCTGGACGCGCGGGTCAAGGTGACGGCGAGCCGGACCGAGGGCGCGGCATCAGCACCCATCAGATGAAGAAACTGATCGCCTATGCGGAGTCGCGCGGCGTAGGCTCGACTGTCCTCGCCGAACAAGGGAGACAGCCGTGGCCGACGCTTCAACCGTCCATCGCGATGCCGTCATCATCGACGGCCAGGGCGTAACCGTCCTGTTGCCGGTGGCGCAGATTCCCCAGCCGCCGATCGACGGCAAAGCCTATCTCGACCGCGCGCTGGAAGCCGGGGTGTCGGCCCAGAACGTGACCCTCGGCATCGGCGGCATCGGCATGGGGACGGACGATTTCCGCGCCCTGCTCCACACCATGCACGGACACTACTGCTATTTCGAAATCGAGCCCAAGCTGATGCTGGTCGAAACGGCGGCCGATATCCGCCGGGCCAAGAAGGAGGGGCGGCTGGGAGTGATCTTCGGCCTCCAGGGCCTGGCGCCCAAGATCGAGGACGACCCCAGCCTGGTCCGCATCCTCCATCGCCTGGGCCTGCGGATCGGCCAGTTGACCTACAACGAGCGCTGCTCCCTTGGCTGCGGCTGCCTCGAGGAGCCGGATAGCGGGCTGACCCAATTGGGGCGCATCGTCATCCGCGAGATGAATCATGTGGGCATGGCCGTCGATCTGGCCCATGCCGGCCAACGCACGAGCTTGGAGGCGATCGAGTTCTCCTCGACTCCGGCCATCGTGTCCCACGGCAATGTCCGCGCCCTGACGCCGAGCCGGCGCAACTACACCGACGAGGTGCTGCGCGCCCTGGCCGCGAATGGCGGCGCCATCGGCATCACCGCCTATGGCCCGATGTGCGAGAAGGAGCCGGGCCGCCGTCCGACTCTGGACGATATGGTCGACCATATCGCCTATGTCGCGGATCTGGTCGGCATCGATCATGTCGGCATCGGCACGGATTTCTTCGAGGCCGAATCGCCCGTGCGCTTCCACGCCTTCTTCCGCGTGCGCTACCCCGAGGTATTCGAGCATTACACCATCGAGAACGTCTATTTCGAGGAGTTCAACCGGGTCGATCACCTGCCCATGCTGACCGAGGCCCTGTTGGCCAGAGGATTTTCCGCCGAAGACGTGGGCAAGGTGCTGGGCGGCAACTTCCTGCGCGCCTTCGAGGCCGCCTGGAAGGGCTGAGCTTCGCACTTGCGGCGGGCGCGGCCCGCCGGTTCAATCAATTTCCTATCGAGGGGAGGACGCGATGAAGGACAAGGTCGTGATCGTGACCGGAGGGGCCTCCGGCATCGGGCTGGCGACGGTCGAGCGGCTGGGCCGCGACGGCGCGCGCCTTGTGATCGCCGACAAGACCGACCCTGCCCCGGTCGCCGAGAAAATTCGCGCGGCCGGCGGAACGGCCGAGGCCATCGCCGCCGACATCTCCCAGGAGGCCGACTGTGCCGCGATGGTCGAGGCGGCCAAATCGGCCTATGGCCGGCTCGACGTGCTGATCAACTGCGCCGGGGTGAATGCGCGAAACCGGATTGAAGACGCGGGCCTGGACGAATTCGAGTGGATCATGGACGTGAACCTGCGCGGCACCTTCCTGGCCTGCCGCGCGGCCATCCCGGCGATCCGCGAGGCGGGCGGCGGCGCGGTGGTCAACGTGGCGTCCGAACTCGCTCTGATGGGCGTGCCCAACATCGCAATCTACACCGCGTCCAAGGGCGGCATCGTCAGCTTCACGCGGGCGCTGGCGTCCGACCATGTGGATGACGGCATTCGCGTGAACTGCGTCTGCCCGGGGCCGGTCGATACGCCTCTGTTGCGCCAGGGCATCGTGAACGCGCCCGATCCCGCTGCGCGCGAACGAGCCTCCGTCGAATCGACCATGATGAAGCGCCACGGTCGGCCCGAGGAGATCGCCAACGTCATCCGCTTTCTCGCCTCGGACGAGGCCAGCTTCATGACCGGCTCCATCGTCGTCGCCGACGGCGGCGCGACGGCCCAATAGAAATCCGCAGAAGACCCTAAAGAAAGAGGACCGCACCATGGCCCATGGCCGCACGATCATCCGCAACGGCCGCCTGCTCGACGCGCCCAACCGGCGCGCGGAGCCCGCGGATATCCTGATCGAGGGCGACGAGATCAGGGAGATCGGCGCGCCCGGCATGGCTGCGCCCGAGGATGCGGAGACGATCGACGCAGCCGACCGGCTGATGATTCCCGGCCTGGTCAACGCCCATACCCATTCCCACGGCAATCTGGCCAAGGGCATCGGCGATCACTGGAACCTGGAGCTGCTGATCAATGCCGGGCCGTGGTTCAACTACGAACGCACCCGCGAGGATCTCTACACCAGCGCGAAATTGGGCGCGGTCGAGATGGTCTTGCGCGGCTGCACCGCCTGCTACGACTTGGTGAACGAATTCCCCGGCCCCTCGGTCGAGGGCCAGGCCGCCGTCGGCCAAGCCTATAGCGATGTCGGGATGCGCGCGGTGGTCACGCCGATGCTCTCGAATGTGCCCTTCTGGACCGCTATTCCGGGCCTGAAGGACGCCCTGCCGAAAGCGCTTCAGAAAGAGGTCGAAGCGCTGAAGGCCGCACCCATGGAGAAGCTGGCGGAGATCAGCCGCCGCCTGCTCGAGGAATGGCCCCACGACCGGGACCGCATCAACGTCGCCATCGCCCCGACGATCCCGCTGCTCTGCACCGACGAGTTCCTGACCGTGTGCCGCGACATCGCCGAAGAGCATGGCGCGATGCTGCACACCCATATGGCGGAATCGCGTGTCTGGTCGGTCGGCGGCTACCGCACCTACGGCGAGACCCTGACCAAGCATTTCCAGAAGCTGGGCATCCTGGGTCCGCGCTTCACCTCGGCCCATGCCGTCTGGATCACCGAGGAGGACATGAAGCGCATGGGCGACGCGGGCGCCCATGTCGCCCATAACCCGGTCAGCAATATGCGCCTGGGCTCCGGCATCGCGGACACGATCCTCATGCGCCGCCACGGCGTGAATGTCGGTATCGGCACGGACGCCTGCAACTGCGGCGACCATCTGAACATGTTCGAAAACATGCGCCTGGCCTGCCACAGCAGCCGCGTGAAGGATCACACGAACATGGAATGGCTGACCGCGCCCGAGGTCATCGAGATGGCGACCGAGTGCAGCGCCAGGGCGATGGGCTTCGGCGACCGGATCGGCCGGATTGCGCCGGGCTATCAGGCCGATATCGTCTTCCTCGATCTGGCGGATGTCAGCTTCATTCCCTTCACCGACCCCTGCAACCAGATCGTCCATTGCGAGGACGGCGCGGCGGTCGAGCGGGTGATCGTCGGCGGCCGCACGATCGTCCAGGGCGGCAAGGTCACGACCGTCGACATGCCCGCCCTGCGCCGCGAGGTGGAGACCATCATGGAACGGCTGGATTCGGTGCAAGCCGAGCGCAAGGAGCTCATCGAGAAACTCGAACTGCCCGTCTCGACCTATTGCAACGGCCTGCTTCCGGAACATGCCCAGCACGCCGCCGCAAACCCCTGACGACGGCCGGATCTTCGGCTTCACCCCGCCAGTCTGGGGGATCGTCCTAACGCTGTTGCATCTGGTCGCGATCTCGACCGGCGACGTGATCTCGAAATACTTCTCCTATCAGCTGCCCGTGCTGATGGTGATCTGGTCGCGTTATCTGGTCCATGTCCTGGTCGTCTTCGCGGCGATCCGGCCGAGCCGCTGGCCGACGGCCTTCGAAAGCGGCCGGCCCTGGCTTCAGTTCTGGCGCGCCGTGGCCATGCTGCTCAACACGGTGGCGTTCATCCTGGCGATCCATTTCCTGCCCTTCGCCGATGTCATCGCCATCGCCTTCATCTCGCCTTTCATCGTCATCCTGCTGGCCCGACTGTTCCTGGGCGAGGCCATGGATGCCGGGCGCTGGCTCGCCTGCGTGGTGGGTTTCGGGGCGAGCCTCTTCGTCATCAAGCCGGGCTTCGGCGGCGTCGAGATCGCGATCCTGGCCCTGCCCGTCCTGGCCGCCGGAATCTTCGCCGTCGTCTCGGTGCAGACCCGCAGCCTGGCCCTGGTCGACCGCTCGGTCACCACCATGCTCTGGACCGGGATCGTCGGTCTGATCGCGACCAGCGCGGCGCTGCCCTTCGACTGGGTCACACCGACCCCCGTCCAATGGCTGGGCCTCTTTGCCGGCGGTTTCCTGGCGGCAATCTCCCAGTTCATGTTCATCAAGGCGAACGCCTATCAAAAGGCCTCGGTCCTCGCCCCCTTCGCCTATACCGAACTGATCTGGGCCGTGATCCTGGGCTATGCCGTGTTCGGCGACTTCCCCGACGCCTGGACCTGGCTCGGCATGGCCATCATCACCGCCTGCGGCCTCTACGTCCTGCGCCGGGAGACACGGAAGCCGGCCGCCGCCTAGGCCCGCGCCAACATCGTGGCGGCCAACACCCGCACCCCCAAACCGAAATCGGCCATCTCCATGGCCTCCTGGGCATTGTGGCTGCCGTGCTCGTTGCGCACCAGGACCATGGCCGAAGGAATGCCCGCACGCTGAAAGATCGAGGCGTCGTGGCCGACCGTGGCCATGACCTTGGCCGGGATGCCGAGAGATTCGGCGCTCTTCCCCAGGTCGGTGCGCAGGGTCTCGTCGAGCGGCGTCGGATCGGTGCCGACCAGCTCGCCCAGGTCGAAAACGACCTTACGCCGCGCCGCGATCTCCGCCGCCAGCTCCGGTATCCGTGCCCGAGCCCGGTCGAGGACAGCCGTGTCGGTCGCACCGAAGTTCAGCGCGAAGTCGCACTCCCCCGGGATCTTGGTCATGGCGTGCTCCTCCGGGTTGGTGAAGAGCTTGCCGGCAGTGAAGACCAGGTTGGGGATGCCCTCGGCCTCCATCTCGTGCCACAGGGCTTCGACCGCGCCGATCAATTCGACAGTGGCGAGCACCGCGTCGCGGCGATAGTCGCGCGGCACGGCGGCGGCATGGTCGTAGGCGCCGACGCAGCGGCCATAGGGCCAGCGGGCATTGCCCTTGATCCCCATGGGAATACCGACCGGGATGCCCTCGCCGATCAGGATCGGCCCCTGCTCGATATGCAGTTCCAGGAAGGCCTTGGTCGTCTTCGGCGAGATATGGGGTTCCGCCTCGACCTTCAGCGCATCCGGGTCGAAGCCGAGCTCGGCCATATGCTCGCCCAGGCTGCGGCCCGTGTCGCCGCGCTTCAGGCGGTCGAGTTCGTCATGGGGCAAGGCGCCGACCGCCATGCGGCTGCCGAGATAGGCGGTGCCGTACCACACGCTTTCCTCGCCCCGGATGCCGGTGGCGGTCAGGTCGCAGGGCGGCGCGATACCCAGGTCGCGAAACGCGGCGAGGGCCGTCAATCCGGCGACCGCCCCGGCATAGCCATCGAAATTGCCGCCGCGCGGCACGGAATCGAGATGGGAGCCCGAGAGGATGCCGGGCGCCGACCGGTCGCGCCCCGGCAGGGTCGCATAGACATTGCCCACCCGGTCGAAGACCACCTCCAGATCGAGGCTCCGCGCCGCTTCGGCGAAGATCTCGGCGACCGCCTGATCCTCGGTGCTCCAGCAGGCCCGGGTGATGCCGTCGCCGTCGCGGGTTCGTGCGGCGGCGGCGTCGAACAGGTCTTCGGCGAATCCGAGCCGGTGGTCCACGGCCTTGGCGATGTCTTGCGGGTTCATCGAACCCCTCACTCCGCCGGCGGCTCCGCGCCGACCTGGCTCGTGATGCGCCCGTAGTGCTCAGGGCGGCGGTGGCGGGCGAAGTTGAAGACCCGCTCCTTGTAGAAGGTGCAGAGGTCGAGATCGCAGTCGAAGACGATCACCTCGTCACCTTCGGTCATCGTGCGCGCGGCGATCTCGCCGGTCGGCGCGACGATGGCCGAACCGCCGATCAGGTTATGCCCGTCCTCGTCCCCCGCCTTGCCCGAAGCGACGACCCAGGTCGCGTTCTGATAGGCCCCGGCCTGGACCGCGAGCAGGTGGTGGAACATCCGCAGATGGCTCGGCTCCTGGGTATGGGCGACGCCGTCCGAGGGCACGGTCATGGACGGCGTGTTGTAGCCGAGCACGACCATTTCCACCCCCTGCAGGCCCATGACCCGGTAGGTCTCGGCCCAGCGCCGGTCGTTGCAGATGCACATCCCCATCACGCCGCCATAGGCGCGCCAGACCGGAAAGCCCAGATCCCCCGGCTCGAAATAGCGCTTTTCCAGATGCTGGAAGGCCGCCTCGGGCTTGTGCTCGGCATGGCCCGGCAGATGGACCTTGCGGTATTTGCCGATCAACTTGCCGTCCGGCCCGACCAGGATGGCCGTGTTGAAGCGGCGCGTCTCTCCTCCCTCCTCCGCCAGCTCGGCATAGCCGAGATGGAAGCCGATTCCGAGCTTCGCCGCTTCGTCGAACAGGGGCCGGGTTTCCGGCCCCGGCATCTCGCGCTCGAAGAAGGCGTCGATCACCGCCTGATCCCCGTACCAGTAGCGTGGGAAGAAGGTGGTGAGGGCGAGTTCCGGAAAGACGACGAGCTTCGCCCCCATGCCATGGGCCTCGCGCAGCATTTCGACGAGCCGCGCGACGACGCTCTTGCGGTCGTCCGCCAGATTGATCGGCC
>JABIRQ010000413.1 GCA_018699755.1 Rhodospirillaceae bacterium
CCTGCGCGACGCCGATCCGGGTCTCGCCGATTTCGGCTGGCACGCCTTCGACGCCCTGCGCCTGGAGCACGGTTTCGCGCGCTGGGGCCTCGATATCAGCGTGGGGAGCGATCCCCTGAGTGCCGGGCTGGGCCGCTACATCGCGTCCGGCAAGGACGATTTCAGCGGCCGCGAAGCCTTCGCCGCGCGCCAGGGCACGGAGCCGGACGGCCGAATCTGCCTCCTCGCCCTAAAGACAGGAGCGGCGGACGGGACTTGCCCGGCGGGCCAGGAACCGATCCTGCACGACGGCAAGACGGTCGGCCTGACCAGCTCCGGCGGCTTCGGCCATACGGTCGGGCGCGCCCTGGCGCTCGCCGCCCTGCCCCCGGCCCTGGCCGCACCCGGCACGGCGGTCGAAATCGAGCTGTGCGGCAAACGCCACCCGGCCGAGGTGATCGAACCGCCGGTGGGGTAAGGCGACGCGGCAGGCGAGCGACAATCAGTTTCGGCGAGATGTCCATGCCATCAACTGTGGACCCTTGCTTCACCCCCACCCCAACCCTCCTCCATCGAGGGGGAGGGAGTGACAATGTGCAGTCCCGATACTGTTCCCTCCCCCCTTATGGGGGAGGGTTGGGGTGGGGGGTAGAAGAAGCGTTTGCCGTCCCCGATTCCGCCCAAGCGAAAGGACGGAACCAATGCCACTGACCGAACACGGCTTTCCCGTCACCATCACCTTCGATGTGGATGCCGAGACCCTGTGGACCGGGACGCGGCCGCAGATGGCGGACCTGCCGGTGGCGCTTTCGGCCGGGCGCTACGGGCCCCGGACCGCGATGCCGCGTATCCTGACCCTGCTGGAACGCTTCGCCATCCCCGCCACCTTCTTCGTGCCCGGCCTGACGGTCGAACGCTATCCTGCGATGATCGAGGCGATTCTCGAAGGCGGGCACGAGATCGCCCATCACAGTCACACGCATCCCTGGCTGCCTGACCTGGATTCCGCGCGCGAGCGCGAGGAGATGGAAAAGGCGAGCGCCGCAATCCGCAAGGCGACGGGCCGCGCGCCGGCCGGCTACCGGGCGCCGGGCGGCGAGTTCGGCGGCGCCACCTGGGAGCTGATCCGCGAGCAGGGCTTCGCCTATTCCTCCAACTTCTTCGACGCCGACTCCCCCTACCTTCACGAGGGCACCGGGATCGTCGAATTGCCCTGGTACTGGTCCCTGGACGATGCACCCTATTTCATGTTCGGCGGCACGACGTTCCGCCGCACCCTGCAACCGCCGGGCCCGGTGCTGGACGCCTGGAAGGCCGATTTCGACCTGCTCTACGAGGAGGACAGCGCCTTCATGCTGGTCATGCACCCGCAGATCATCGGGCGGCCGGCGCGCATGAAGATGCTGGAATCGCTGTTGGCCCATATCGCACGGCACGACCGAGTTTGGTTCACCCGCTGCGATGCCCTGGCGGAGGCCGTGCGCCCCGCGCTCCAGTCCCGAGTCGAATACCCGTAGGACTGGCGGCCGATAAATCGCCTTGCGAGGCGGCGGCACCCGGCGGCATAACATGCCGTGCGCCGGCGGCGGGTGATAAGCTGCCGTGCCGAAAGGAGGCCGAACCGAATGGAACGCAAGTTGGCCGCAATCCTGGCCGCCGACATCGTCGGTTACAGCCGGCTCATGGCGCGGGACGAGGAAGGCACCCTCGGCGCACTGAAGGGATTGCGACACGACATCTTCGACCCGGCAGTCCGCGCGCGCGGCGGACGCCTCGTCAAGCTGATGGGCGACGGCGCCCTGGTCGAGTTCGCCAGCGTCGTCGCGGCCGTCGAATGTGCCTTGGCGATCCAGGAGAGCATGACCGCGCGCTACGCCGACGGCCCGGAAGAGGAGGCCGTTGCGATGCGTATCGGCGTCCATGTCGGGGACGTCATCGTCCAGGGCGACGACCTCTACGGCGACGGCGTGAATCTGGCGGCGCGGCTGGAGGCCGAGGCAGAACCCGGCGGCGTCGCGATATCCCAGGACGTCTGGCGCCAGATCGAAAGCAAGCTCGGCCCGGTCTTCCGCGACGGCGGCGAGCGCAACCTCAAGAACATCGACCGGCCCATGCGCGTCTATCTTTCCGGCGCCACGGCCGAGCCTTCCGCACCCGCCGACCGCGCCGCCCAGCCGAGCATCGCGGTCCTGCCCTTCGCCAATATGAGCGGCGATCCGGAGCAGGAATTCTTCGCCGACGGCCTGACCGAGGACATCATCACCGAGCTGTCGCGCTTCAAGGACCTGCTGGTGATCTCGCGCAATTCGACCTTCGTCTACAAGGGCCGGGCGGTGAATCTCCAGGAGATCGCCAAGGACCTCGACGTGCAGTACATCGCCGAGGGCAGCGTGCGCAAAGCGGGCGACCGGGTGCGGGTGACCGTCCAGCTCATCGAGACGGCTGCGGATCGCCACGTCTGGGCCGAACGCTACGACCGCAAGCTGGAGGATATTTTCGACATCCAGGACGAGATCACCGCGGCCATCGTCTCGACCCTGCCGGGCCGGCTGGAGGCCGCTCTGCGCGACCGCGCCAAGCTCCGGCCGACCGGGAACATGGCGGCCTACGAGTACGTCCTGACCGGTAAGATCCTGCACCACCGCAGCCAGCGGAAGGACAACGAAGAGGCCGTTCGCATGCTCGACCGGGCGATCGCCCTGGACCCGGACTACGCCCATGCCCATGCCTGGCGCGGCTGCACCCTCGGCCAGGCCTGGGTCTATGGCTGGACCGAAGATTCGGAAGCAACCTGGAACGACATGCAGCGTTCCCTCGCTACAGTCCTCGCCCTCGACGACAACGACAGCGACGTCCACCGCATCCTGGCGGCGGCCAACATCGCCCAGGACAACCATGAGCGTTCCTTCTACCACCAGGAACGGGCCTTGAGCCTGAACCCCAACGACACCCTGATCGTGGTCCAGCAGGGCGAGATCCTGACCTGGCTCGGCCGCGCCGAGGAGGGTATCGAGTGGATCCTCAAGGCGATGCGCTTGAACCCGTATCACCCGGAACGCTTCTGGAGTCACTTGGGCCGGGCCTATTTCGTCGCCCGGCGCTACGACGAGGCGGTCGAGGCCTTCCAGCATCTGAACGAGCCTGACGATGCCCAGCACGCCTTTCTCGCCGCCTGCCATGCCCGGCTGGGCGATACGGCGCGGGCCGAGGCCCACAGAACCAAGACCCTCGGCCTGAACCCGGCCTTCACGGTGGCGGGCTACCTGCCGACCCTGCACTACAAGGACCCGGCGGACCTGGAGCACCACGAGGAGAGCCTGCTGCTGGCCGGCCTGCCGGCATAGCCGACTCGCCGCCCCTACCCCAGTTCGAAGGTCGTGATGCCGAAGGTGCGGGGAATCGAAATGTCGCGGTCGATGCCGCGATACATGCGCGCGGTCTCGAAGACCGGAACCAGGCCGTAGCGCTCGGCCAAGGCGACCGCTTCGCCGTTGGGCTCGGGCGGATCCAGGAAAACCTCCCCGCCTTCCGCCTCGGCGGCCAGGGCGCGGAACAGGACGTCCGCCTCGCCCGCATCCTCGGCGAAGAGCGGGCCGATCTTGTGGCCGGCGCGGCATTTCCGGATGACGCCGTAGCCCCGCACGGCGCCGCCTTCGACCAGGGCCAGGCCGCGCCGGGTCGCGCCCGGGGTCAGCCAATTCTCGAGGAAACGGTCGCGCGGCGCAGGGAAGAAGGCCCGGTCGTAGTTGCGCACGGCCGGATAGAGGGCCGCGTCGACCGGCCGCAGGCGCGGGTCGCCCGGACGATCCTGGGGTGCCGGCCCGCCATAGCGGATGTTGCGATGGGCCAGGACAAAACCCGACTTCGCGTAGTTCGCCTGCTGGTCCACCACCCCGTCCAGGCCCATGGCCCGGTCGCCGACCGATGCAAGCACCGCGTCCCAGGTCGCCATGCCGAGACCCCGGCCGCGCTGCTCCGGCAGGCAGATATAGAAACCCAGGAAGGCGTAGTCCGGGCCGTATTTGACCGCCGCCATGCAGGCGGCGGGCCGGCCGTCGACCCGGGTCAGGAAGAAGCCCGTGTCGTCGGCCGCGTGGAAAGCGGCCGCATCGTCCAACCCGGGGTTCCAGCCTTCCGCCGCCGCCCAGTCGACGACCAGCGCCAACTCCTCGGCGCGCATGACACCGATGCGCATGTCGGTCATGGGCGAACCGCTCCTAGGCCGCCGGAGACGGCGCGGGCTGGCGGCCGTGCTTGGCCAGGGCCCGGCGCCAGGCGCCGTTATCCCGCCAGCGGTAGTATTCGCGCATATAAGGCAGGATCCAGCGGGGGTTGCCGTTGTAGAACGGCCGGGTCGGGTAGGGTCGGTCAGCGAACACGGTCTCGCCCTCGGGCTTACCCAGGATGCGGTTGGCCAGCTTCCAGCCCAGATAGCCGGCGGCCGGGACGCCGGTGCCGACCATGCCGACCTGGTAGTGGACTCCGGTCTTCGGGTCCTTGCCGATATGGGGCAGCCAGTCGAAGGTCAGCGCGAAGGTGCCGACCCAGCAATAGTCCGCACGGACATTCGCCAGGGCGGGCATGCGCTCGGTCGCCTGGGCAAGGCAGGCGCGCGCCGCGGATTCCGCGTCGGGATGGTCGAACAGATGCTGGGCAGTGAGCAGAATCCGCTTGTCCTGATCGATCGCCCTTATCCCCGTATAGAGCAGGGTCGTGTCGAGCTGCATGGCGCCGTTCGGCATGGCCGCGCGGATGGTCGCATCGTCCACCGGCTCGGTTACCAGCGTCCAGGAATGGATCGGGATCATGCGCCGGCGGAAGTATCGCAGCAGCGGATGGTGCGAGCCGGTCGCGGCATTGGTGCAGAGGACCAGCTCCTTGCTGCGGATGGCGCCGCGCGGCGTCGTCACGACATGGCCGTCGCTCGCATGCTCGAATCCGTCCGCCCGGCACTTGCCGAAAACCCGGGCCCCGGCGGCCAGGGCCCGGTCGAGCAGGCCCGCGTGGTAGCGCCCCGGATGCAACAGGCCGACGTCTCGCAGATACTGGGCGCCGAAGAAGTCCTCGCTGCAGAGCGCCTTGTGCTGCTCGGCCCGCGGAATCATCACCGTGTCGACCGGCATATGCTTCTGGTGGATCTCCATATCCCGGGCCATGGCCTCGTAGGCCTCGGGCGTATGGGCGCCGTAAAGCCGGCCGTTCCGGGTGAAGCCGCACTCGATCTGCTCGCGCTCGACGAAGTCGGCCGTGTAGTCGAGCCAGCCCTGGGCCTCCTGGAAGATGCGCACGGCGGTCGGCAGGCCGACCTCCTCGGCGACCGCGGTGAACTTGTGCCGGATGGTCCGCCCGACGGCGCCGAAATTCTGAGTGCTGGCATGCTCGCCGGGTCGGTCCTGGTCGATGACCACGACGTCGCGCCCGGCGCGAGCGAGATGGAGCGCCACGGACAGGCCGGAATAACCCGCCCCGACCACGACGACATCCGCATTCTCGGGCAGCGGGCCGCCCTCGCCGATGTCCCGCAGCGGCGCCTGGTCGCGCCAATACGGGTAGTCCCGGAGCCGATGCCCGGCCATGGCCGCCTCCCTCATCCTCGCCGCCCCGCAGCCCCGAAGGCCCGGCGACGGCCCGACGAGACAATCGCGCCAATCCGCCCGCGCCGCAATGGGGACGAGGGCCGGGGGCTCGGGTTCTCGGGCTGGCCTTACGAAGCCTGATCGGGCGCGGGCTGGCGGCCGTGCTTGGCGAGAGCCCTGCGCAACGAGCCGTTGTCGCGCCACCGGTAGTATTCGCGCATATATGGGATAATCCAGCGCGGGTTGCCGGTGTAAAAGGGCCGGGTCGGGTAGGGCCGGTCGGCGAAAACCGTCTCGCCCTCGGGCTTGCCCAGGATGCGGTTGGCGAGCTTCCAACCGAGATAGCCGGCGGCCGGAACGCCCGTGCCGACCATGCCGATCTGGTAGTGGATTCCGGTCGTCCGGTCGGTGCCGATATGGGGCAACCAGTCGAAGGTCAGCGCAAATATTCCGGACCAGCAGTACTCGGCGCGCAAATCCGTCAGGGCGGGCGCCCGCTCGGTCGCCTGGGC
>JABIRQ010000383.1 GCA_018699755.1 Rhodospirillaceae bacterium
CTGTCCTGTTTCGATGCCGTCCGCGCCCTCACCGCCGCGCCGGACGAAGAGGGGCGGGTCGCGCGCGCCCGCGTTGATTTCGAGGCCGTCAATCGCCATGCGGTCGCGCGGTTCCACGATCTGCTGCGCGAGCGGGGCCTGTTCCGCGATCCGGGCATGCGGCACGAGATCCGGGATATCGCCGCGGCCTTGAAGGTCGTGCCGCGCCATCGGCGTTTTCTCGATGCGGCTCTTGCGCATCTCGCGGCGGAGGGACGAATCGCCCCGCAAGGCGAGGGCGTCTGGCAGGCGGTCGGGGGTGGTTCCGATGCGGCGACGGCCGGCGCGCGTTCCGCCGATGTCGGTGCGATGGGCGCGGAAGCGGCGTTGCTGGATCGTTGCTTCGACGCCTTGCCCGACGTTCTGGCGGGAGAGGTCGCGGCGACCGAAGTGCTGTTCCCCGACGGCTCGCCGGAGTCGATCCAGAGCGTCTATCGCGGCAATCCGGCATCCGATTGGTTCAACGCCCAGGCGGCATCGGCGGTGGCCGCGCGGGCCCAGGCGGCGCTCGACGCGGGAGAAGAGACCCTGCGCATCGTCGAAATCGGCGCGGGCAGCGGCGGGACGACCGAGGCGGTCTTGGCCGTTCTCACCCCGTTCACCGGGCGGTTGCGGCTCGACTACGCCTTCACCGATCTGTCGCCGGGCTTCGTGAAGGCGGCGGCGCGGCGTTTCGGTGACGGTAGGCCGTGGTTTTCGACCAGGCCACTCGATATCGAGAAGGACCCGATAAGCCAGGGGTTCGCACCCGGCACCGCCGATCTGGTCCTGGCCGCCAATGTCCTCCATGCCACCCGGCGCATGGCGCGCAGTCTGGGCCATGCCGCCCGCCTGCTGCGTCCGCGCGGCTGGCTGGTCGTGAACGAGGCGGTGGCGGCCGAACCCTTCACGACCTTCACCTTCGGCCTGCTCGACGGCTGGTGGCTGGCCGAGGACGACCAGCGTCTGCCGCATGCACCGCTGCTTTCGGCCGATGGCTGGCTCGGCGCGCTGGCCGATGCCGGTTTCGGCCAGGCGCGGGTGCTGCCCGGCCCGGCCTCGGAACCAGCGGTCGACGGCATGCGGGTGATCGTGGCGGAGAGTGCGGGTCTCGCTCTTGTCGAGAATGTGAAGCGGGAGGCGGCGCAAACGCCTGTTGTACGGCCTGCCGCGGCGGCCCCGGAGGCCCGCCCGACCAATCCGCGGATCGAAGACGACAGGGATCGCATCGCGGCCCTGGAGAGGCGGGTCATTGCCGAGGTCGCGACGGCAGTCGAACTGCCGGACGCCGCCTTCGACGCGACCCTGCCCTTCGCCAGTCTGGGAATCGACAGCATCCTGGCCGTGGCGGTGGTGCGCCATCTTAACGACCGGCTGGGTGTGACCCTGCGCGCGACGGATCTGTTCAACTATCCTGACGCCCGGCGTCTGACCGCGCATCTCGCCGAAGCCTTTCCCCGATGCCTGGGCGACCCGCCGGAGAGTCGGCCCGCAGAACCGATGGCGGTTCCAAACGCGGATGCCGATCTGCCCGCACCCCGCGCCATCGCGCGATCGAACGAATCGCGGAGGGGTCCGGCGCGCGACGCTTTCGCGCCCATCGCCGTCATCGGGATGAGCGCGCGCTTCCCCGATGCCGACGACCTGGATGCGTTCCTGCGCAATCTTGAAAGCGGCCATGACGCGGTTCGGGAAATTCCCGTGTCGCGCTGGCCCCTCGACGGGTTCTACGACCCCGATCCGGCTGCGCCGGAGCGCAGCACCGGAAAATGGGGCGGCTTCCTTTCGCGCATCGACACTTTCGATCCGGCCTATTTCCGCATGTCGCCGCGCGAGGCCGAACTGACCGATCCCCAGCACCGGCTGTTCCTGATGGAGGCCGTGCGGGCGCTGGAGGATGCGGGCCTGACCCGCGCCGCGCTGGACGGGACGCCACTGGGCATATTCGTCGGCTGCAAGGCGGGCGACTATTTCCGCAACCTGGGTGCCGAGGACCGCAATGCCCAGGCCTTCACCGGCAATGCCACCGCCATCCTGCCGGCTCGGCTCGCCTATCACCTGAACACGACGGGGCCGACCCTGACGGTGGATACGGCCTGTTCCTCGGCCCTCGTCGCACTGCACCTGGCTTGCGAATCCCTGCGGTCGGGCGAGTGCGAGACGGCCGTCGCCGGGGCCGTGGCCCTGATGGCGACGCCGCACACCCATCTCACCTTGTCGCGGGCCGGAATGCTTTCGCCGACCGGGCGCTGTCGCGCCTTCGATAATGGGGGCGACGGCTTCGTGCCGGGCGAGGGCGTGGGCGCGGTCGTGCTGAAGCGGTTGGATCGCGCCTTGGCCGATGGCGACCGGATCGACGGCGTGATCCGGGCCAGCGCGATCAACCAGGACGGCCGCACCAGTAGTTTGACGGCACCGAGCGCGCCGTCCCAGACACGGCTGTTGAGCGAACTCTACGCGAAGGCGGGAATCGATCCGGCCAGCATCTCCTATATCGAGGCCCATGGCACCGGCACCAAATTGGGCGACCCGATTGAGGCCGCCGCCCTGACCGATGCCTTCGCGGGCAAGCTGCCGCCGGGTTGGCGAGGATCGATCGGCAGCGTGAAATCGATGATCGGCCATGCCATGGAAGCGGCCGGCATGGCCGCGCTGGTCAAGACCCTGCTGATGCTGCGCGCGGGCCGCCTCGCTCCCTCGCTGCATTTCGACGCGCCGAACGAACATATCGATTTTGCCGCGCTGCCCTTCGAGGTGGTACGCGAGGCGCGCGACTGGGCCGCCCCGGCGGGCGGTGGGCCGCGCCGCGCGGCGATCAGCGCCTTCGGTTTCAGCGGCACCAATGCCCATGTCGTGGTCGAGGAAAGGCCGGCGGGGTTCGCACTGCCGAGCCACCAGCGACCTGCCCTGGCCTTTTTCGTCTCGGGCCATAGCGAGGCGGCGCTGCGCCGTCGTTGCGGCGATCTGGCTGACTGGCTGGCGCGGAGCACGGATGTGGACCTTGCCGCACTGTCGGCAACCCTGCTTCTTGGCCGCGAGCATTACGGGTATCGGGCGGCGGTTTGTGGCGGCGCGCGGGAGGAGATCGTCAACGGGCTGCGCGCCGCTTCGGAAGGCCGTGCCGGCGCGCAGGTCCTGCTCGGCGGTGGCGCGGTGAAGCAGGAGCCTGCGCTGCTGGAACTGGGCAAACTGCTGATCGAGCGGATCCAGGCGCCGGGACTGGGCGCGGCGGACTATCGAGAAAAGCTGATGGCCCTCGGCGATCTCTACACCAAGGGTTACGCGCTGAATTTCGAGACGCTGTTCGCGGGCGCGCGGCCGGCCTTTGTCAGCCTGCCGCCTTATCCCTTTGACGAGCGGCGGTGCTGGGTTGAGCCGGCCGATGCGGGCTCGGATCTGCCGGCGGTCGGGATGGGGCTGCTCGGCCGGGTGGACGAGGCCGGCAGCCTGGGCACCGGTATGGTCTTCCGATCCGAGATTCCAGCGCGGCACTGGGTTTTTGCCGATCACCGGGTCCGCGGCCGCTCGATCCTGCCGGCCTCGGCCTTGATCGGGATGGCGCTGGAGGCGGGCCGCCGGCTTTACGGAGATGGGCCGATCGGGATCGAGGGCCTGCGCTTCGTCAAGCCGCTGGAAGGCGAAGGCGGCGCAAGTCTCGTCACCGAACTGCGCGAGGATGGCGCGTTGACAGTGGCGAGCGACGCGGGACCGCATCTGATCTGCCGTCTGACCAAAGTCGGGCATGACGAAGGGCCAAGGGCGGAGAGGGTAGGCTTGGCCGGAGCGACCCGCCGCATCGACGGCGCTGCCTTCTACGAGCGATGCGCCGAGGCCGGGCTTGTCTTCGGTCCGCACTTCCGGCGGTTGCGCGAGGTTTCGGGCGACGGGACGGTCGCGGTCGGCCGTATCGAAGGAGCGGTGCGAGGCTTCGATGCCGGCTGGCTGGACGCCGTGTTGCAGACCGTCGGCGGGCGCGAGCCGGGCACCAGTTTGAACGCCGGACGCGCCGTGATGCCGGTGGCGGCGGACCGTATCGAATGTTTTTCCCCCTTGCCGGCCGAAGCCGAGGCACGCGCGCGGCTGGGCACGGATGGGCGTTTTGCGATCGATGTGACCGACGCGGATGGCGGTCTGGTTCTGCGGATCGGCGGCTTGGCCTTCGTCGAACTCGCGGCGCCCACGCAGGTGGCGGCGGACGCCCACGCGCTGGATATCTATCTGCCCCGCTGGACGATCGAAGCCGTTCCCGCCGAGACCGCGCCCGAAAAAGTTGCAATTTTGGGCGGCGCCGGGGCGCCGGAACTGGTGCGTTCGCTGACGCGGCTCCATGCGGGCGCTCGAAGCCTTGCCCTCGACGGCGATCCGGGCGATGCCGATCTGATCTATTGGCTCGGCGCGCTCGATACGGCGGCGGAGGACGGGTTGCCAAGCGTGGCCCAGGTGGCGCTGGCGGAGGAGCGGGTTCTGGTGCCGCTGCTGCGGTGCCTCAAGTCCCAGGCCGGCCGGTGCGGGCAATTGAAGGTCGTCACCGATCGCGGCCACTTCTTTGCGCCGGGCGATGTCGTGCGGCCGATCGGCGCGGCGGCGCTGGGTCTCGCCAAGGCCGCCGCGCGCGAGGTCGCGCCACTGCGCGTGTCCGCGATCGATATCGATCTGCGCGACGATCCAGACGGGATCGTCAGGGGCCTGGCGGGGGAGCCGGGCCATGGCGACGGCGAGGACATCGCGCTGCGCCGGGGACTGCGCTGGCGGCGGATTCTGGAACGGGCGGAGCTGGAGCGCGGCGCGCTGCCGCTGCGCGAACGGGGCTGTTGCGTCATCCTCGGCGGGGCCGGCGGATTGGGCCG
Source organism: Rhodospirillaceae bacterium (assembly GCA_018699755.1). Taxonomy (GTDB): domain Bacteria; phylum Pseudomonadota; class Alphaproteobacteria; order CADEGL01; family CADEGL01; genus JABIRQ01. The sequence continues at coordinate 4,866 of JABIRQ010000383.1, forward strand.
GGTCCTGAGCCGTCATCTGGCAGAGCGCCGGCAGGCAAGACTCGTCTGGATCGGCCGACGCGCGGAGGACGATGCGATCCGTGCCGCGCTTGCCGAAGTTCGGGCGGCGGGCGGCGAGGCCATCTATCTGAGCGCGGATGGCGGCGACCCCGAGGCTTTGCGCGCGGCCCTGGCCGAGGCGCGCGGCCGGTTCGGGGAGATCCACGGCGTCGTGCATTCCGCGCTGGTGCTGCGCGATTCGCTAATCGCCGGGATGGACGAGGCCGACCTGCTGGAGGCGTTGGCGCCGAAAACGCGGGGTATCGCGGCGCTGGTCGAGGCCCTGGGCGATGCGCCGCTCGATTTCCTCTGCCTTTTCTCCTCGGCGATCTCTTTCTCGGGCAATGCCGGCCAGGCCAACTATGCTGCCGCCAGCCAATTTATCGATGCCTATGCCGCCGGGCTGCGCGCTGCGACGGCCTATCGGGTCGTCACCATCGATTGGGGCTATTGGGGCGAGACCGGCATCGTTGCCGACGACGCGACCCGCCGCCGGATGAGCGCCCAGGGCGTTCTGTCCATCGAAGCGGGTGCGGGCATGGAGGCCTTCGAGCGCCTGCTCGCGAACGGCGTCGGGCAAGCCATGCCGATCTGCCTTGCGGGCGAGAAGCGGGCGGCGATGGCCGATTCCGCCAGCTTGCTGCGCCGGGCCGAGGAGGCTTTGTCGGCCCGTCTCCCTCGCGCCTCCGGACCGGCTGAAAAGGAGGCGGCGACGACCGGCGAGGCCTATGACAGCCTGGACCGCTACGCCCGTCGCCGTCTGGCGGAGGTTCTTCGCTTCGCCTTGCCGGAATCGGGAGCTCGCGACTCGCTCGGCGAGATCCGCGCCCGCCTGGCGCTTTCGCAGAGGCATGAAGCGCTGTTCGAGGCGCTGATTGAAATGCTGATCCGGGAAGGCATCGCGCGCTTGGATGGCGAGACCTTGGAGGTCGCAGAATATCTGCCCGCGGAGCGGCCGGAGGCGGTGGCCGTGCGGGACCATCTGTTGCTGTTGGAGCAATGCTTGGACGGGTTGGGCGATCTGCTTTCCGACCGAAGCGAGGCGACGCAGCTTCTGTTCCCCGGAGGCGACCGCGACAAGGTCCAAGCCGTCTATCGCGGCAATCCGACCATGGCGGCCTGCGACGCGATGCTCGGCGAGCTGGCGGCCGGTTTTCTCACCGCGCATGCGGGCAAAGACGCGGCGCGGCGATTCCGGATACTCGAGATCGGCGGCGGCACCGGCGCGGCGACCCGCCATGTGCTGGCCGCCTTGTCCGGGCTTGCCGGGCGGATCGAATACGATTTCACCGATGTCTCGCGGAGTTTTGCCAGCCAGGCCGAAGCGGCGTTCGGCGGAGCCTATCCGTTCGTCCGGTTCGGTGTGCTGGATGTCGCGTCTCCGCCGGGCGGACAGGGTTTCGACATCGGCAGCTACGACCTTGTCATCGCGTCCAATGTGCTGCATGCGGTGGGCGATCTGTCGGCTGCGTTGGGGCATGCAAAATCGCTTCTCAAGCAGGGCGGATTGCTTCTCGTCAACGAGGTGACGGCGCGGTTCGACGCGGTCACCCTGACCTTCGGCCTGACCCCCGAATGGTGGTCCCATGGCGGGAGCGACGGGCGATTGCCGCATGCCCCGTTGCTGTC
>JABIRQ010000415.1 GCA_018699755.1 Rhodospirillaceae bacterium
CGTCCGCCGCCGCTCAGCGCGAGAGTCTCGACCGGGCGGCCCAAGCCTTGGCGCCGCTGGCCGGTGGCAACGAGCTGATCGTCACCCACGGCAATGGGCCGCAGATCGGCTTGCTGGCCCAAGCGCAATCGGGGACTCGATCGAGGGGCCGATCGGCGGGCGGTTCGGGTCTTGCCGACCTGCGGCTCGACGAACTGGGCGCGGAAACCGTCGGCCTGATCGGCTATCTGCTGGAGCAGGCCTTGGCGCGGCGCGCGGTCCGGGCAGCCACCCTGCTGACCCAGGTCGTCGTCGATCCCGCCGATCCGGCCTTCGCCGATCCGTCCAAGCCGATCGGCCCCGTCTACGGCGAGGCGGAGGCCGAGGCGCTGGCCGCCGCACGGGGCTGGGAGGTCCGGCCCGACGGGGCCGGCTGGCGGCGGGTCGTGCCGTCTCCCGCCCCCCTGCGCATCCTGGAAATCACCGCGATCCGTGCCCTGCTGGACGCGGGGCTCGCGGTGATCTGCGCCGGCGGTGGCGGGATGCCCGTGGTCGAGACCGGGGGCGGCGGCTATCTCGGGGTCGAGGCGGTGATCGACAAGGACGCCACCTCGGCCTTGCTCGCCGGGGAACTGGGCGCAGACGCGCTCCTGCTGCTGACCGATGTCGATGCCGTTTACGAGGGTTGGGGGACGCAGGAGGCGAAGCCGATCCGCGAGGCGGCCGTGTCGACGCTGCTGGGTCGGTCCTTCGCCGCCGGCTCGATGGCGCCCAAGGTCGCCGCCGCCTGCGCCTTCGTCGCGGCGACGGGGCGGCACGCCGCGATCGGCGCCATGGAAGACGCCGCCGCCCTGCTTTCCGGCGAGACCGGCACGCGCATTCTGCCGGATCGATCCCTATCGGGGTGATGCGGGGCGCGGATCGGCGCGGGAGCGAGTCCTTAAAGCCCGGCGGCGCGTTCGCGTTCAATCAGAATGCGGTCGAAGATATCGAGCCGCGCGGCGACGCGGCCGTAGAGGCTGTCGGGCGGGAAGGTGCCGGCCTCGTCTGTTTCGCCCGCCTCGAGCCCCATGAAGAGGGGGAAGGCGTCCTCGATCCGGCGGATGCTCCAGATGTGGAATTGGCCCGCGGCCACGGCCTCGGCGACGTCGTCGCGCAGGACCAGGTTCTCCTCGTTCGAGGCGGGCACCACCACGCCCTGATCGCCGGTCAGCGCCCCGATCTCCTGACACGCGCGGAAGAAGCCCTCGATCTTGTGATGGGCGCCGCCGATGGCCTGGGCGTCGCCGCGCTGGTTGACCGAGCCGGTGATCGCTAGGCCCTGGCGGATCGGCGCGTCGGCGAGGTCAGAGAGGATGGCGAGCAGTTCGGCGAGGGAGGCGCTGTCTCCTTCCACCCCGCCGTAGTTCTGTTCGAAGGTGATCGAAACGTCGAAGGACAAAGGATGGCGCCGGGCGAAGCGGCCGGCCAGGAAGCCTTGGATGACCATGGCGCCCTTCTGCTGGATCGGCCCGCCCATGGCGACGTCGCGTTCGATATTGATGACGCCGCGCCGCCCGACCGAGGCGCGCGCGGTGATCCGGCTGGGCCCGCCGAAGGCATGGTCGCCCATGTCGCGCACGGTCAGGCCGTTGATCTGGCCGATCGCCTCGCCATCCATGGCGATCATGATCGTGCCGCGCAGGATGTTGTCCTGCATGCGGTCTTCGACCCGGTCGTTGCGCTCGCGCCGCTGTAGGATCGCCCGGTCCACCGCCTCGGCGGTGATCGGCCCCGGCGCGGACACCAGTTGCGCGGCCTCCGTCAGCACGTCCTCGGCCCGCTCGAACTGGGCCGTCAACTTGTCGCGCTGGCCGGCCCAGCGGGCCGCCATGCCGAGCAGGCGGCGCACCGCGCTCTCGTCGCAACCGTCCTTCGCGGCCTCGCCGGCCATGCGTCGGATCAGGCCGGCATAGGTCGCGAGGTTGCTCGCGTTCGCATCCATGTCGGCGTCGATATCCGCCTTGACCTTGAAATAGGCTTGGAACTCGGGATCGGCGGTGAAGAAGGTGTAGTACCAGTTCGGCGCGCCAACGATGACGACCTTGAGGTCGAGCGGAATCGGCTTGGGCCGGGGCGCGCCGGCGACCGGCACGCCGCCATAACGGTACAGCTCCTCAACCCGGATTTCGCCGTCGCGCAGGGCGCCCTTGAGGAACTGCCAGCTCGGCCCCGCGGCGGCCAGGGCCTCGGCGCGCAGCACCAGGGTGCCGCCGTTCGCCCGGTGCAGGGAACCGGCGCGCAGCATGGAAAAATCGGTCTCGAGCAGGCCGCCCTGCTGGTGATACTCGATGCTGCCGAACAGGTTCTGATAGGTCGGGTTGGGTTCGACGACGACGGCGGGGTGCTTGTCCTCGCCGTGATCGACGAAGAGGTTGACGGCGTAGCGCCGCTCGGGCGGCTGCCAGCCGGGCGGCCGCCGTTCGGGCGGCAGGGGTTGGAAGTTGCTCAGGTTCTCGACGATATCGACGCGCATCTCGGTGATCCATCGGGCGATGCCGCGATGGGCGCCGAACTCGCGCGCCAAGGCGTCGATCAACCCGTCGACGGCGTCGGCCGCGGTCTGGCGTGTGCGATCGCCCATGCGTGTGGCGAATTCGGCCTGCAGCCGCCCGGCCTCGCGGGTCAGGGTGCCGAGCCGTTCCGAGATCTCGCGGCCGCGCGCTTCGAGGTCCTTGCGCTTGTCTTCGGGGATCTTGTCGGGCGTCAGCGCCTCGCCCTTGTCGTCCACGGCGACGACCATCATGCCCTGCTGGGTCTGCACGATGTCCAGGCCATGGGTCCGGGCCTCGGTGCGCAGGGCTTCGATCTGCTCGCCGATGCGGGCGCGCAGTTCCGCGCTCTCGCCCTCGACGGCGCTTTGATACTCCTCGCCGCCCATCGCCTTGCTCAGGGCCTCGCGAAGCTGCGGGACCAGGGCCTCCATCCGGTCGCGCAGGGCGCGTCCCCGGCCCGCCGGCAGGGCGTAGGGCTTGGGGCGGTGTGGGCGGCGGAAATTGTTCAGGAAGACCCAGTCGTTGGGCACCGGCCTGTCCTGGATATGGCTGTTCAGGAACTCCAGGGTCGAGGTCATGCGCCCGCTGCGATCCGGTCCCAGGACGAAGATGTTGAAGCTCGGGTCATCGACCGAGAGCGCGAATTCGAGGGCGGCGCGCGCCCGGGCGTGGCTGTCGAGCGAGAAGACGCCGTCCGCGCCCTCGTCCTGGTCGGGGCCGGGATCGAATTCAGGGAGGCCGAGGGCCTCCGCGCTCAACGGTGTTGCGGGCATTATGGGATATTCCTCGTCGGACTCGCGGGCTGCGCGATGTTAGCGCCTTTCGCGGCGCTGTCCCAATTGTGGGGCCCCGGCGCGTGCCAGGAATTGGCTCAGGGCAGGATGATCTGGCGCACGGTGCCGCCCGCCGCCAGGCGGTCGAAGGCCGCATTGATGTCGTCGAGCGGAACCCGCTCGCTGAGCAGCCGGTCGACCGGCAGGCGGCCCTGGCGGTAGAGGGAGACGAGGCGTGGGATGTCGCGGGCCGGGACGCAGCCGCCGAGGTAGCTGCCCTTGATCGTCCGCTCCTCGGCCACCAACGAGACATGCTTGAGGGCGAAGTCGCGGTCGGGGTGGGACAGGCCAGCCGAAACGGTGGTGCCGCCCCGGCGGGTGATCCGGTAGGCCGTGTCCATGGCCTGGACCGAGCCGGCCATTTCGAAGGCGTAGTCGACGCCGCCGCGCGTCGCTTCGCGCACTGTCTCGACACAGCCGTCCTCGCCGGAATCGAAGACGTTGTCCGCGCCGAGCTGCAGGGCCAGGTCGCGCTTGGCCGGGATCGGGTCGATGGCGATCACCCGCTCGGCGCCGACCAGCCGTGCGCCCAGCAGGCAGTTGAGACCGACGCCGCCCAGGCCGATCACGGCGACTGTCGCGCCCGGCTCGACCCGTGCCGTGTTGACCACTGCGCCGACCCCGGTGATGACCGCGCAGCCGAAGAGGGCCGCTTCCTCATGGCTCAAATCCTCGTCGATGCGGATAATGGAGCGGCGCGAAACGACCGCGTGCTCGGCGAAGGCCGAGACGCCGAGATGGTGATGGACCGGCCCGCCGGTTCCGCCCAGGCGCCGGGCGCCGGAGAGCAGGGTGCCCGCGCCGTTGGCCGCTGCACCGGGCTCGCACAGGGCCGGCCGTCCCTCCATGCAGGGCATGCAATGGCCGCAGCTCGGCACGAAGACCATGACGACCCGGTCGCCGACGCCGAGATCGTCGACGCCTTCGCCCAGCGCCTCGACCTCGCCCGCGGCCTCGTGGCCCAGTGCCATCGGGACGGGGCGCGGCCGATCGCCGCTGACCACGGACAGGTCCGAATGGCACAGGCCGGCCGCGTGGATGCGCACCAGCACCTCATCCGGGCCCGGGGGATCGAGAGTCAGCTCTTCGATACGGAGCGGACGGCTTTCGGCATAGGGCGTCGGCGCGCCGATCTCGTGCAGGACCGCGGCCCGGATCTTCATGCCGTCCTCGCTGTCGTCTTCATGATCATGTCGCAGCCGCCGTTATAGACCGGTCCGCACATCGCCCGCCATGCCCAGGTCGACCCATGCCCAGGTCGACCCATGTCCGGGTCCGCCATGTCCGGCTTTGGTCCGCCGAGCATGGCCTGATATGCTGTACGGCGTCGCCTGGGCGGATGCCCAGGGGAGGCGGGGAAACCGGCTGACGGGGGTGGTCGGAAGCGATGCGCAATCAGGCACTTGGGCTGGCCTTGGCCGTGTTCGGCATTTTGGCCAACAATTATATCTATCTGCACGACTTCCTCTGGGATCGGCACGACGGCGCTATCTACATGGGCACCGCAAGCTTGATCGCCACCGGCATGGCCGTTGCGGTGACGATTGCGGGGATTTTCCTGATCGCGCGCGCGCCAGCCGACAAACAGCCCGATTAGGGGCGTCCGGCGAGAGTCCGGCGCGGCGGTCAAGCTCCGGTTTTCTTGGGCGATCGGCCGTCTGATTTCTTGCATCCTCGGGCGCGGCGCGATACCCTCCACGCCATCTCATCACCCGGTCGATGAAGGCCGACCGGCGGGGTTGAGCGGGGCTGTGACGATGACCCGATCGCGACACGCCGAGGAGGGCGGCGGCGTGGATCGGGAGGGGTAATTCGAGCGTCGGCAGAGGGCGCGGGGAGGGGTTTATTCACGCCTATCGGGGACGGCTTCTCGACTGGATAGAGCGGGTTTTTCCGGACCGCCAGATCATCATTCGCGCACAGGGCCGGGTCCAGGCCCTGATCCTGTCCCAACGCCTGCAATTGAGCGTGGTCGGCGCGACCGCTTTCGCCGCCCTTTGGCTGGTCGCGGTGACCGCCGGGTTCGTCGGCCAGACCGACCGGTTGCTCACCAGGGAAATGACCTACGAGCAGGCCCTCGAAGCGCTCGAACAGCGTCAGGCGGAACTTGTCCGCGACCTCGAGGATGAGAACGACAAGATCGAGGCAGCGTTGCGCGCGGAGCTAGCCAATGCCCGCGAGTCGGAGCGCGAATTGCTCGCCGACCTCGACCTCTACCATGAGAAATTCACGCATGTGACCGGCGCGCTGGACGAAAGCCGCGACCGGATGACGGCGTTGATCGATCACAATCGCGGTCTTCAGGATAACTTGGTGACTCTCAAGTCCCGGCTCCAATTGACGGAGGCCGAACGCTCGAGCATCGCCCATATGCGCGACCTGATGACCGAGGAATTGGACGATCTCGACGAGAAGTTGCAGGACATGGTCGCGAACAACGGGGATCTCCGCGATGACGTGACCGACCTGAGCAAGGCCCTCAACACGGTCAG
>JABIRQ010000416.1 GCA_018699755.1 Rhodospirillaceae bacterium
CACGTCGCGTGGGCAGAGCAGCAGCAGGCCGTCCATCGCGCCGCCGTCCCAGGCGGCGGCGAGGCGGGCGAAGGCGCCCGGCGCGGGATCGCGCCAGGCCGTGTCGCTGTTGGCGAGGAAGAAGGGCTCCGGCCCCAACAATGGCAGAGCCTGGGCCACGCCGCCGCCGGTATCGAGCAACTCCTCTTCCGGCGAGACGTGGATGGCGGGCGGGCCGCTCCGAACCTCCAGATGGCGGAGCAGGACCGGGGCCAGATGATGGGCGTTGACCACCGCCTCTTCCACCCCGGCGGCGGCCAAGCGGTCCAGAATGCGGTCGATCATGGCCCGGCCGGCGACCGCGACCAGGGGTTTGGGCAGGGAATCGGTGATCGGGCGCATGCGCCGGCCATGCCCGGCCGCGAGCACCATGGCACGACGGATGGTCATGCCGCGCGCCCGGCGTCCGGAACCCGGCGCAAGGACGGCGGCAGATGCTGCGCGAACCAGGCTTCGATCCCGGCCAGGGCCGGATGGCGGAGGTCTTCTTCGAGCAAGCGCCAGACCCGGGGGATGTGGCGCAGGTAGTGGGGCTTGCCGTCGCGCCGGCAGAGGCGGGTGAAGATGCCGAGGATCTTGGCGCTGCGCTGCGCGCCGAGCACGGCGTAGGACGCGCGGAGAGCCACCGGATCGAGGGCCGGAAATGCGGCGAGATAGCGCGCGATCATGGCCTCGGCCAGGTTGGGGGCCAGGTCGCGCCGGGCGTCCTCCAGCAGGGAGACCAGGTCGTAGGCGACCGGGCCGATCACCGCGTCCTGGAAATCGAGCAGGCCGCAGGCCGCGACTCCGGTCCGGTCCGGCAGGACCATCAGGTTGTCGACATGGTAGTCGCGCAGAACCAGTGTCTCGGGCACCGCGCGGGCTGCCGCGAGGGCGGTCCGCCAGAGCGCCAGGTATTCGTCGCGCAGGGCATCGACCAGGGCCTCGCCCGTCACGGCCGGGACGTACCAATCGACCAGCAGCGCGGCCTCGGCCAGCAGCCGTTCGTCGTCATAGGGCGGCAAGGCGGCGGCGGTCGCGTCGGGCAGGCGGTGCAGGGCGATCAGCAGATCGGTGGCGAGACGGTAGAGCGCGGCCTCGTCCGCCCCCGCCGCCAGCTCCCTGGTATAAGTCGCGTCGCCCAGATCCTCGAGCAGCAGAAAACCCTGGGCGGCATCCTCGGCCAGGATGCGCGGCGCGCTGAAGCCCATGGCCAGCAGGTGACGGGCGACGGCGAGGAAGGGCCGCACATCCTCCCGTGGCGGCGGCGCGTCCATGACCATCGCCGTCCCGGACCCGCGGCGCAGCCGGATATAGCGGCGGAAGGAGGCGTCGGCCGGCAACGGTTCGCGCGCGGCATCGGCCCAGCCGGCCGCCGCGAGGAAGGCGTCCAGAGCCGCCGCGCGATCCGTCACGCCACCGCCTCGGCCAGACGCGCCATCCGATCCCGCCATGACAAACCGCCTTCGATCTCAACGATCCGTTCGTCATCCGCCACACCGAAGGAGATCGCGATCCGCAGGCGATCCGGATCCAGTGCGCCGGGCGCCCGGTCCGGCCATTCCACCAGAAGGATGCCCTCGGTCGACGCGTCCTCCAGGCCGAGTTCGATCGCTTCGGAAGGGTCGCCGATGCGGTAGAGGTCGGCATGCCAGATCGCGCCGCCCGGCAGGTCGTAGATCTGGACCAGGGTGAAGGTCGGGCTGGGCACCTCGCCGACCGCCCCGCCCGAGGCGGAAGCGCGGGCGCGGATGAAGGCGCGCGCGAAGCTGGTCTTGCCGGTGCCGAGATCGCCGTCGAGGGCGATCGTGTCGCCCGGCCGGGCCAGGTCCGCGAGACGCCGGGCAAGCGCAGCCATGGCCGCCTCGTCAGGCAGGTCCAGAACAAGGGGCGGGTGCGGTTCTCGGGGAGCGGAAGAAGCCATCGCGCGGGCGGAATCAGCCATCGCCACCCATCATCGGGCGGCGGCGGGGCCTGTCAAGCGAGGGCGGCGGCCAGACCCGCCTCAGGACGCCTCGGCGATCGCCGTGCCCGGGTCCGAATGCGCCGGCAGGACGCAGGTCACGCGCGTGCCCCGCTCGGGCGAGGATTCGATCTCGACATAGCCGCCGTGCAGCTCGACGAAATTCTTGACCAGCGACAGGCCGAGCCCGGCGCCGGTGGTGCGCCCTTCCGGCTGGGGGCCCCGCTCGAATTTTTCGAACACCCGCGTCCGGTCCTCGCGCGGGATGCCGACGCCGCTGTCAGAAACCTCGAAGATCACGGCCTCGCCCTCGCGCCGTCCGATCAGGGTGACGTGCCCGCCCTCCGGCGTGAACTTGATCGCATTGCTCATCAGGTTGAAGAGCGCCTGCTTGATGCGCCGCTCGTCGGCGGTCAGCGCGCCAATATCGGGCGGGCAATGGAAGTCGAGTCGCAGGTTCTGCTTGCGCGCCCAGTCGCGGGTCAGATTGAAGACGCTGACCAGCAGGGCGTGGGCGTCGACGCGATTGCGCTCCAGGGTCATGCGCCCCGCCTCGATCATCGCCAGATCGAGAATGTCGTTGATCAGGGCGAGCAGGCGGCTCGACGCATCGATGATGCCCTTGCTGTATTCCGACTGGCGCTCGTTCAATTCGCCGAAATACTGGTTGTTGAGAATCTCGGCGAATCCGATGATCGCGTTGAGCGGGGTGCGCAGCTCGTAGGAAACATTGGCGATGAACTCGGACTTGAGACGGTCGGCGGTTTCCAGCGCCTCGTTGCGTTCGCGCAGCACACGCTCGACCCGGATCGAATCCGTGATGTCGAGATAGCTCCACAACACGCCGCCGTCGGGCAGGGGCACCTTGGCATAGCTGATGACGGAGCCGTCGATCCGCTCCATCCGGCCGTTGATCGGAATCCGGTCCGTCGCACGGTCGAGCATGCGGTCGCGCAGATCGCTCCATTCCGAGCCATGCTCGAAATAGCTGGCCGTGCGTTCGACCACGTCGGCGATATGCGGTTCGGTGCGCATGAAATCCTCGGCCAGGCCCCAGATCCGCGCATAGGCCGGGTTGGACAGCTTGAGGCGCCCGTCGCCGCCGAACACCGCGACCCCTTCGTATAGATTGTCCAGGGTCTCGCGCTGGACATCGATCAGGGTGTTGTAGGAGCGTTCGAGCGCCAGCCGGTCGGTCACGTCCTCGAAGGTGAAAAGAAGACCGCCCAGGGGGTGCGGGGTCACCACCATCCGCAGGCTTCGCGAATCGGGCAGGTGGAGAACCTCTTCCTGGGGCTCGAGAAGCGAGGTGAAAAGCGCACGCCGGGCCTTCTTGTGGGCTGGAAAGTCAGCCTGTTCGGGCATCGCCCGACGTTCGCGCAGATCCTCCAGCACCTCGTCGTAGTTCGGCTCGGAAGCGAGCCAGGCTTCGTCGAACCGCCACAGCCGGGCATAGGCCCTGTTGAAAAACATAAGCCGGGTGTCCGGGCCGAAGATCACGATGGCCACGCCGAGTTGTTCCAGGACCTCGCGGTGAGCGTCGAGATGGCGCGCCAAGTCGCCTTCTGCTTCCTCGACATCCGTGCGGTCGAGGGCATAGCCAATCAACCCGCCCTCGGCCGGCATTTCCGTGATCTCCAGCAAGCGCCGGTCGCCATCGATCACGACATGGTGCCGTTCGGCCAGGGCGACGCCTCCGGCGGCCGCGCGCCGTGCGATGTCCTTGCCGCCTCCGGTCAGAATCTCGGCCGCTCGAGCCAGGGCGTCGTTCAGGTCGGCGGCGTCAGCCGCGCGGGCATAGGCCTCGTTGCCCTCGACGATGCGCTGGTCCCCGTCGCGTCGCCAGGCGGCAACGGGCAGGGCGTCCAGCAGCCGCGCAAGTCGCCCGTGGGCCTCGTCGAGCGCAGCTTCGGCCTTGGCCGCTTCCGTGATATCGGTCAGCCAGAGCGTATCCGCCGCCCCGCCGGCGGTCCGCCCGCCCTCCGCCCGATAGATCCGCCCAGCGCTTGAAACCAGCCGGTCGAGAGCAAAACCCGCGCCGCCGCCGCGCAACGCGTCGAGCGCGACACGCAGCCGCGCGCCATCCTCGACCCGAAAGAACCGGATCAAGGCGTCGGTATCGAAAGCGTCAGAAGGCGGCAGATCGAGCGCGCCCGCGAGGGTCGCCGAACATTGCGGCGCGCCCCCTCCGACAGGCCAGACAACGGCCTGGACGGGCGCCGCGGCGGCGGTGGCCCGTGCAAGATCGAGTTCGCCCTCCGCTTTCGCGGCCCTGCGTCGTTCCGTGCGCCAGCGCAGGGCGAGCAAAACAAGGCCGAGGGCCGAAAGCAGAAGCAGGCCGCCTGCCGCGAAGGCGATCGGGCCGGGCGTGGCGGCCAAGGCGGGCGCCGGAATCGCGGCGGCCAGCCCGCCAAGCAAGGCCGCCCGGCGGGCGAGTCCCCGCCGGGCGTCCGGTATGCCGGAACCGGGCTCAATGCATCGAATCAAGCAGCCCCCCCCCGGCCGCCCGACGTTTAGTAGCGGTAGTAGTCGGGCTTGTAAGGCCCTTCCGCCGTCACGCCGATATAGGCCGCCTGCTCGGGCGAGAGCTGCGTCAGAGTCACGCCCAGTTTCTCCAAGTGGAGTTTCGCAACCTTTTCATCCAGATGCTTGGGCAGGA
>JABIRQ010000234.1 GCA_018699755.1 Rhodospirillaceae bacterium
CGCCACCGTGTCGTTCTCGTTGATCACGGGCACCGAACCCAGGCGCAGCAGGGTCTCCAGGGTGTTGCGGGCGTTGATATGGCGTTGCCGCGCCTCGGTGTCGTCCAAGGTGATCAGGACCAGGGCCGCCCCGATATCGTGCCGGGCCAACGACTCAGCGTAGGCCCCGGCCAGGTCCATCTGTCCGGCCGCCGCCGCCGCCTGCTTTTCCTCGAGCCGCAGGCGCGCCCGCGACAGGCCGAGCCGGCGCCGGCCGAGAGCGATCGCGCCGGAGGAAACGACGATCACCTCGCAGCCGCTCGCCCGCAGATCGGCGATATCGTCGGCCAAACCGTCGAGCCAGGGCCGCCGGATCTCCCCTCGCTCGGGATCGACGAGCAGGGCCGAGCCGATCTTGAGGACCAGCCGCCGGGCTGCGCCGAGAGGGTTGGCGTCGGCGGCCGGGGTCATGGCTGCCAGGCCGCGCTTTCGGCAATGTCGGGCTCGGACCCGCCCCGATGGGCCCGGATATGGCCGTGGAGGGCGCGCAGGACCGTTTCGACGCCGGCCCCGCTCGCGCCCGAGACGGCGTGGGCCTCGTGGCCGCATGCGGCGGCCAGGGCTTGGCGGCGTTCCTCGATCAGGTCCGGGGTCAGGGCGTCGATCTTGTTGAGGGCGACCACCTCGGGCTTCTCGCCCAGACCCTGGCCATAGGCTACGATCTCGTGGCGCACGGTGCGGTAGGCCTCGGCGACATCGTCATGGGTGCCGTCGACCAGATGCAGCAGCACGCCGCAGCGCTCCATATGCCCGAGGAAACGGTCGCCCAGACCGGTGCCCTGATGCGCGCCCTCGATCAGGCCGGGCAGGTCGGCGAGCACGAATTCCGCGCCGTCGAGATAGACCACGCCCAGTTGGGGATGAAGGGTGGTGAAGGGATAATCCGCGATGCGCGGCCGGGCCCGGGAGACGCGCGACAGGAAGGTCGATTTTCCGGCATTGGGCAGGCCCGCCAGGCCGGCATCGGCGAACAGCTTGAGGCGCAGCCAGAACGAGAATTCCTGGGCCTCCTGGCCCGGATCGGCGCGGCGCGGCGCGCGATTGACCGAACTCTTGAAATGGGCGTTGCCGCGTCCGCCCTTGCCGCCCTGGGCCAGGGTGACGCGCTGGCCGGGCTCGACCAGGTCGGCGAGCAGGGTTTCCTTGTCCTCGGCCAGGATCTGGGTGCCGACGGGCAGTTTCATGACGACCGGCTTGCCGTCCCGTCCCGTGCGGTTCGAGCCCATGCCGTCGCGGCCGCGCTCGGCCCGGAAATGCTGCTGGTAGCGGTAATCGATCAGGGTGTTGAGGCCCTCGACCGCCACGGCGGTGACATCGCCGCCACGCCCCCCGTCGCCGCCGTCGGGGCCCCCGAACTCGACGTATTTCTCGCGCCGAAAGGCGACGCAGCCGTTGCCGCCCGCGCCGGAGCGGATATGGATCTTGGCTTCGTCGAGGAATTTCATGACGCGCCCGTCGCTGCCTCGTATCCGCGGGGAAGGATGATGCCGAAACGGAACCGGGGGGAGCGGCCAGCCGCTCCCCCCGGTTCGGAGATGGTCTGGCCTCGTCCCGCGCTATTCGGCCGGGACGATCTCCACATAGGTGCGCGGCCCGGAATGGCGGAAATTGACCTTGCCGGGCGCGGTCGCGAACAGGGTGTGGTCCTTGCCCATGCCGACATTGGTGCCGGGATGGAACTTGGTGCCGCGCTGGCGGACGATGATATTGCCCGAGATCACGGCCTCGCCGCCGTATTTCTTGACGCCCAGGCGCCGTCCGGCGCTGTCGCGCCCGTTGCGGGAACTGCCACCTGCCTTTTTATGGGCCATGATCTAGCTCTCCTCGTCACTTTTTGCGGCGGGCTTCGCGGCGGCTTTCGGCGCGGCCTTGCTCTTGGCTCCGCCCGTCTCGGCTTTCGCTTTCGCAGCCGCCGCAGCCTTCTTCTTGGCCGGTGCAGCGGCCTTCTTCTCTGCCTTCTCAGGCGCTTCGGCCTTCTCGGCCGCAGCCTTCTTCTTGGCGCCCGAGGGCAGAATATCCTCGATACGGACCACGGTCAGGCGCTGGCGATGGCCTTGGGTCCGTTTGTAGCGTTTGCGGCGATTCTTCTTGAAGACCAGGATCTTGTCGGCCTTGGCCTGCTCCAGCACCGTCGCGGTGACGGCCGCGCCGTCGATCAGCGGCGCACCGACGGTCTGCTTGCCGTCGCCGCCGACCAGGAGAACCTCGTCGAAGCGGATCTCGGCGCCGGCATCGCCATCGA
>JABIRQ010000313.1 GCA_018699755.1 Rhodospirillaceae bacterium
GCTTCGACGAGTACGACGCGGGCAGGCCCGACGTCATGTTCGTGATCCAGCGCATCCTCGAGGCCGAGGGCAAGATGACCTTGCTGGATCAGAACAAGATCATCCGCTCGCATCCCTCGTTTCGGCTGTTCGCGACCTCGAACACGATCGGGCTGGGCGACACCACCGGGCTCTATCACGGCACCCAACAGATCAACCAAGGCCAGATGGATCGCTGGAACATCGTGGCCACCCTGAACTACCTGGAGCCCGAGGCCGAGGCCGATATCGTCCTGGCCAAATGCCCAAGTCACGACACCGAGGAAGGCCGCAAGACAATCACCGCCATGATCGCCCTGGCCGACCTGACACGCGCGGGCTTCGTCAGCGGCGACCTGTCGACCGTGATGTCGCCGCGCACGGTGATAACCTGGGCCCAGAACGCCGATATCTTCAACGATGTCGGCTTCGCCTTCCGCGTCACCTTCCTGAACAAATGCGACGAGATCGAGCGGACCACGGTGGCCGAATACTACCAGCGCTGCTTCGGGACCGAGCTGCCCGAGTCCGGCGTCAACGTGACCATCTCGTAGCCGCTCGCCGAACGATCGTGCCATGAGCGACGGACCCAACCCGGTCGAGGAGTTCAAGCGAGTCACCGCCGCGACGATGCGCGCGATGGCGCACCGCCGCGAGCTGACCGTGAGCTTCACCGGAGAGCCGCCCGGCATCGAGGGGGAGGCGGCGCATCTGCCCCTGCCCTCGCGCGAGTTAAGCTACGACGAGGTCTCGAACCTGCGGGGCGAGGCGGATTCCATGGCCCTGCGCCTGCGCCACCACAATCCGAAGGCCCATTCGCGGCACATGCCGCGCGGCCAGATCGCGCGCACCGTCTACGAGGCGGTCGAACAGGCCCGGGTCGAGGCGATCGGCACCCGGCGCATGGCCGGGGTCGCCGCCAACCTGAACGCCGCCTTGGAAGAGCGCAGCCGCAGCCGAGGCTATAACCGCATCACCGAGCGCGACGACGCGCCCATCGCCGAGGTCGTCGGCATGATGGTGCGCGAGCAGTTGACCGGCATCGCCCCGCCCGACTCGGCGCGCGACATGGTCGATCTCTGGCGCAGCGTGCTGGAAGCCCGGGCGGGCGAGGACCTGTCGGAGCTGAACCGCCATATCGACGACCAGGACGCCTTCGCCGAAGTGACCCGGCGCCTGATCAGCGATCTGGATCTGGCCGACGACGACGCGGCGGACGATTCGAGCGAGATCGATTCCTTCGACGAGGACGAGGACAGCGACGACGCCGACGGCGAGAGCGGCGAGGCGGACGAGGCCGGCTCCTCCCCCGCCTCGGGCGACGACATGCAGGAAGGCGGCATGGAGGACGGCGTCGAGGGCGAAAGCGGCGCGGCCGAGGACGACATGGATGCCGAGTTCGTGCCCGGCGGCGGCGACGACGACCCGTCGCGCCCCGGCCGGCCCTTCCGGCCCCAGGACGACGGCCGCAATACGCCGGGCCTGCCGGCCTATCACCCCTTCACCAGCGAGTTCGACGAGACCATCGAGGCGGTCGAGCTGTGCGACGCCCAGGAGCTGTCGCGCCTGCGCCTGCATCTGGACCAGCAGCTCTCCCATATGACGGGGGTCATCGCGCGCCTCGCCAACCGGCTGCAGCGGCGCCTGATGGCCAAGCAGACCCGGTCCTGGAACTTCGACCTGGAGGAAGGCATGCTCGACGCCGCGCGCCTGTCGCGCGTGGTCGTCAACCCGGATACCCCGCTCTCCTACAAGCAGGAATCGGACACCGAGTTCCGCGACACGGTGGTCAGCCTGCTGATCGACAATTCAGGCTCAATGCGCGGCCGGCCCATCACCGTCGCGGCGATGAGCGCGGATATCCTGGCCCGCACCCTGGAGCGATGCGGCGTGAAGGTCGAGATCCTCGGCTTCACGACCCGCGCCTGGAAGGGCGGGCAGGCGCGCGAGCGCTGGCTGGCCGACGGCAAGCCGGCCAATCCCGGCCGCCTCAACGATCTGCGCCATATCGTCTACAAGCAGGCCGACGCGCCCTGGCGGCGTGCCCGCAAGAACCTGGCTCTGATGCTGCGCGAAGGCATCCTCAAGGAGAATATCGACGGCGAAGCCGTGCTCTGGGCCCATAACCGTTTGGTCGCCCGGACCGAGCAGCGGCGCATCTTGATGGTCATCTCGGACGGCGCACCGGTCGACGATTCGACCCTGTCGGTCAATCCCGGCAACTACCTCGAGCGCCACCTGCGCGAGGTGATCCACTGGATCGAGACCTATTCGCCGGTCGAGCTTCTGGCCATCGGTATCGGCCACGACGTCACGCGCTACTACCGGCGCGCGGTCACCATCACCGATGCCGAGCAGTTGGGCGGCGCGGTCATGGACCAACTCGCCTCCCTCTTCGACGAGGACGGCATCAAGCAGAAATCGGCCATGCCCGCCCGCCGCCGCGCCGCCGGCTAACCGCGCAGGCGACTTTCGAGGAAGTTGCTCGTCCGCGTCCAGGCCAGGGCCGCGTCCTCGGCGTCGTAGCGCTGGGTCGTCGGGTTGGCGAAGGCGTGGTCAGCCTCGTACCAATGGCTGGTATAGGGCTTGCCCGCCGCCGTCATACGCTCCTCGAAGCCGGTCACCATGTCCTGGTTGATCCAACCGTCGCGCGTGGCGTAATGGCCCAGGACCGGGCCCTTCAAGGCCGCGAGGGCCTCGACCGAGCGGCTGACCCCACCGAATTCGGGGCCCACGCTGCCGTAATAGACGACGGTCGCGTCGACCGGCGCCACGAGGGAGGCGTTGAGCGACCAGCCGCCGCCGAAGCACCAGCCGATCGCGCCCTGCTTGACCGTGGTGGCCGCCTGATCGCGCAGCCAGGCATTCCAGGCGCCCAGGGTTTCCGAAGCCACCGGCCCCTCGACCTTGCCGGTCAAGGCCTTGGCCTCCTCCGGGATGGTCGCCACCGTGCCGCCGTAGAGATCGACCGCCAGGGCGACATAGCCCTCCTTGGCCAGCTCTGCGGCCACTGCCTTGATCTGGTCGTTGAGGCCCCACCATTCGTGGATCAGCATGACGGCGGGAGCCGGGGTCTGGGCCGGCATGGCCAGGGTGCCCGCGACCTTGCGCCCGTCGGAGAGGGCGATCTCGACCGGCTCGAGCCCCGCCGCCACGGCGCGGGCGATCAGGGGATCAGCCAGCACGGCCGCCAAGGGCAGGCCCGCGAAGCCGCGGAGGAGGGTTCTGCGATGGATGGTCATGGCCTTGTATCCCTTGTTTCCTGTTGGGTCCCGGCCCGGCGGCGCGGCGGGCATGGCTATGAAGATAGTGCGGCGGGTCGCCGGGAAAAGCCAATCGCGGGCGCGTGAGGCGCGCCCGATCGGGCGCCCGCCCGGATTGCGCGAATTTGCCGGCGAAAAGGCCGCGCGGGGCCGAGAATCGCCCCGAACCGACTACGGTTTGCGCGCGGCAAGGGATTGGTTTTCAAAGACGATTCCGCGCGATCAAGAGGTTACGGGCGAGCAATCCGCGATTCTTGACAATTCTTGGCATCGGGGCCTGGTATGGGACATTCGGTCGGGCAA
Source organism: Rhodospirillaceae bacterium (assembly GCA_018699755.1). Taxonomy (GTDB): domain Bacteria; phylum Pseudomonadota; class Alphaproteobacteria; order CADEGL01; family CADEGL01; genus JABIRQ01. The sequence goes on from JABIRQ010000313.1 coordinate 3,585, forward strand.
GGTATATATGTTCTCTTATTGTTCTTTTCAAGGCCCGGCCGCGCGCCGCCGGATCGGCGGTCTCGCCGCCGCCGCATTGGCGGCGGTGCTGGCGATGTCCGGAGCCGCCGCAGCCGAAGCGGAGCGGGTCGAGACCCGCCCGGTCGCCCTGAACCCGAGCGCGCCGGAGCAAACGGAGATCCACCGCCTGGCCTATCGCGGCGGACTGCGCCTCGATTCGCCCCATGCGCGGTTCGGCGGCTGGTCGGCCCTGGAGGTCTCGGCCGACGGCACGCGGGCGATCCTGATCTCGGACAAGGGGCGCTGGCTGACCGCGCGCCTGGACTACGATTCCCTGGGGCGGCTGGCCGGGCTGGACGGGGCCGAGACCGGGATGCTGCCGGGGCTCGACGGCGAGCCGCTGCTCGAGGGCGGGGCCTATGGCGACGCCGAGTCCCTGGCCGTGGGCGCGGACGGACGGTTGATCGTCGGCTTCGAAAAGGTCCACCGCCTGTGGTCCTATCCCGCCGGGCCGCCGCCCTTCCGGGGTCCGGCCGAGGACGTCCCAGCCCCCACCCTGGTGGCCGGCGCACCGAACAACGACGGGATGGAGGCGTTGGCCACCCTGCCCGACGGGCGGCTGCTGATCGTCACGGAAGGCTACAGCGACGCGCCCGATACGGTGCTCGGCTGGCTCGGCGGCCCGGCGGGCTGGACGCCCCTGCGGGTCGCCACGGCCGGCGGCTACCGCCCCACCGGCGCAGCCAGCCTGGCGACCGGCGAGGTCTTCCTGGTCGAGCGCCGATTCAACCCGGTGGACGGCGTGGCGATCCGCATCCGCCGCTTCGCGCCGGGGGAAATCGTCGCGGGCGGCCGGCTGGAGGGCGAGGTTCTCGCCAAGCTCAGCCCGCCCCTGACGGTCGATAATTTCGAGGGCATCGCCCTGCGCCGGGCGGCGGGCGAGACGCTTATCTACCTGCTGTCCGACGACAACCTGCGCAAGACCCAGCGCACCCTGCTGCTGCTTTTCGCCCTGCCCGATTGAGGGCGCCGCATCGAGCCGCTCTCGCGGCTCAACGACGCAGACGCGCCCGCCTTAAACGAAAACGGCCCGCCGAGGGCGGGCCGATGGAAACAGGGCCGGCGGCGCCGGTCAGGCGGCGGCGGCGGCTTCCTTGGCCTTGAGGATGCGCTTCTTCAGACGCTGGGCCTCGACCGGCAGGTTGCGGTTTGGCGTGTTCGTCAGAAAGGCGTCGATGCCGCCGGCCTTCTCGACCGTGCGGATGCCGTGGACGGAGACGCGCATGCTCACGCTCTCGCCCAGCGCGTCGGACAGCATGCTGGTCTTCTGCAGATTGGGCAGAAAGCGGCGGCGGGTCTTGTTATGGGCATGGCTGACATTGTTGCCAGACATCACACCCTTGCCGGTGATCGCGCAGCGTCTCGACATGACATTCCGGTCCGTGGCCTAGAAAAATACGTCGCCCCGCCGACAGGCGAGGCGAACGGGCGCTTATTTAGGCCAGACGGGCCTATGGGGTCAAGTGGGGAGAGGCAATCGAAGAACTCCGCGGCCATTCGAGATGCTTAGGTCCGTATCCGAGCCTCACTATTCAGATCTGCCATTAACGGCCATCATTCGATTAAATAGGAACTGGTTCGATCCCGCTCTAAGGTGAAGGGACGCATCCATGCCCGAATCCGATACTCGCACGGTCAGGATTATTCGCCCGGCGCAGTTCACGGACTGCGTGAGATCCTACACAATCATCGTTGACGGTCGGCGGGTCGGCAAAATTGCCCAAAACTCCGTCCTGGAATTTGAAGTCCCCCAAGGCAGGACCACGATCAAAGCGCAAATCGACTGGGGCCGCAGCCCAACTCTTACGATTGAACCCACGACCACCGAAACCATCGAGATAATGGTACGGAATCCTTGGAATCCACTTTTCACTCTTTTTGCCATTACGTTCGGGTTTCGCTTCTATCTGAAATTAGACCGTCTTTCACCGCCGTCCCGCCCAGCATGACGCGCCAAGTTGATCGTGGCATCCAACCCACCGCAAGCATTGGATCGCCCGGACGGAGCCGGGCGATGACGATAGGGTGAATTCTGACGGTCTCGCGTGCCTAATCCCCTTTCTCGCTCCTGAACACCGCCAGCAGCTCCCGCGCCGCTGCCGCCGGGGTGGTGCGGCCGGTGGCGACGGCCTTCTCCAGATCGGGCAGGCGCCGGCGGATTTCAGGATCGGCGCGCAGGGCTTCGACCAGGCCCTCGCGCAGCTCGCGCCAGAGCCAGGTCTTGGCCTGTTCGGCGCGCTGAGCGGCGATGCCGTCGCTCTCCTCCGTCACCAGGGCGGCGCGGAAGCGTTCGGCGATGGCCCAGACCTCGGCGATGCCCCTGCCCTCGATCGAGGAGACGCGGGCGACCTCGGCGCGCCAGCCGGGATGGGAGGGGCGCAACAGGTGCAGGGCGGCCTGGTAGTCGGCGGCGATGCGCCCGGCATCCTCGGCCAGGCCGCCATCGGATTTGGTGACAACGACGAGATCGGCCAGTTCGGCGATGCCGCGCTTGATGCCCTGCAGCTCGTCGCCGCCGCCGGGGGCGACCAGCAGCAGGAACATATCGACCATCTCGGCCACCGCCGTCTCGGACTGGCCGACCCCCACGGTCTCGATCAGCACCACGTCGAAGCCGGCGGCCTCGCAGACCAGCATCGCCTCGCGCGTGCGCCGTGCGACGCCGCCCAGAGTTTCCCCGGCCGGAGAGGGGCGGATGAAGGCCGTGGCCTCGCGGCCCAGCCCCTCCATCCGGGTCTTGTCGCCCAGGATCGAGCCGCCGCTGCGCTTGGAGGAGGGATCGACGGCGAGCACGGCGACCTTGTGCCCGGCCGCGATCAGATGCAGGCCCAGGGCCTCGATGAAGGTCGATTTGCCGACGCCCGGCGGACCGGAAATTCCCAGGCGCATGGAACGGGCGTTTTGGGCATTCTGGGGGCCGCCATGGGGCAGGACGGCCTCCAGCAGGGCCTCGGCCGCCGCCCGGTGATCGGGGCGGGCCGATTCGACCAGGGTGATGGCGCGCGCCAGGGCGCGGCGGTCGCCCGCGCGCCGCGCCTCGGCCAGGGCCGCCGCCTCGGCTGAATTCGGCGTCGCATCGGTCATGGTTTCGGCACCCGATTCATGGGCCGAGCCTAGCGCGCGGCGCGCGGCGCGCCTACCTCGGCGGACGAAGCCAGACGGACAATCGCACCGTTCGTGCAACCCCCCCTCCCCCCGACCCTCTCCTCCCCGCTGGGAGGAGAGGGAGGGATTTCAGGGCGTGGTTTCGGTTATCCCCTCTCTGCCCTTGGGGGCGGAGAGGGAGGGGCCCATCGCGTCAGCGATGGGAGGGTGAGGTGGGGGTTGATTTCGCGCGGCGGGTGGACGGCAGGAATTCGGGAAAGCAGGACGCTCGCCCCTACTCCGCCACCACCGGTTCGCCTTCGCCCGGGGACAACGCCCCCTCCAGGCGTTCGCGCAGTTCGGCGGTTTCCTGCTGGCGGCGCCACATGCCGGCATAGACGCCATCGGCGGCGAGCAGGTCGCTGTGGCGGCCGCGTTCGACGATGCGGCCGGCCTCGAGCACCGCGATCTCGTCGGCGTCCACCACGGTGGAGAGGCGGTGGGCGATCATGATCGTCGTGCGGCCCTGCATGATTTCGCGCAGGTTGTTCTGGATTTCCTTCTCGGTATGGGTGTCGAGGGCGCTGGTCGCCTCGTCGAAGAGCAGGATGCGCGGGCCCTTGAGGATGGTGCGGGCGATGGCGACGCGCTGCTTCTCGCCGCCCGAGAGCTTGAGGCCCCGCTCCCCCACCCCGGTCTTGTAGCCGTCGGGCAGGGACATGACGAAATCGTGGATATGGGCCAGACGGGCGGCCTCTTCGACCTCCTCGCGGCTCGCCCCCGGTCGGCCGTAGGCGATGTTGTAATAGATCGAATCGTTGAACA
>JABIRQ010000200.1 GCA_018699755.1 Rhodospirillaceae bacterium
CCTGCGCCAGGGCAAGGGCCTCGGGCGAAGGCTGCCCGGCCATCCGATTCGCCCCTTCCTCCGGGTCGAGCCCCGCGATGCGCCAGGCCCGTACCCCGTCGCGCAGGAAATGCACCGGGTTCGGCACCCCCGCGGCCTTGAGGGTCAGCGCGCCGAGAATTCCCCGCGTCCGGGTTGCGCAATGGACCGCGATCCTGGTCTCGGGCGAGGGCGCGAGATCGGCGAAGGCGCGCAGCGCTTCGGGTCCTGCGGCGTCGATGCTGCCGGGAATGGTGGCCCGCCCGTATTCGGCGCGCGGCCGCGCGTCGAATACGATCCAGTCTTCACCCGCCGTGCGGGCTGCCGCCAGGTCCGTCGGGCCGATCTCGGTGGGTTCGCCGTGGCGCCGGGCAAAGGCGGCGAAGGCTTTCGGCACGACCTCGTATTCCGGGTGCAGGTCCTGGCCCGCCGCTTCCCAGGCCATGACCCCGCCGTCGAGCACGGCGACATTGTCATAGCCGTAACGCGCCAGCCGCGCGGCCACCGCCTCGGCCGTGCCGTCGCCGTCGTCGATCAGCACGACGCGGGCGGATCGGCGCGGCACCAGATCCGGCATCGTCAGTTCGAGCCGGCTGAACGGCGCGGGCGCCGCCAGGAAGGGGTGGCCGGTGTGGTGACGACCGATTTCCCGCACGTCGAGAAAGGCGATCTCGCCGCCATCGGCGAGCATCGCGCGGAGGTCTTCGACGGAGACGGTGCGGGGCATGGCGACCTCCCTACGACCTGGCCTTCGGTCGGGGCGGCAGTCTATCAGGCGGTCTCGTCGTCGTAACGCTCCGCTTCCGGCAGCAGCAGGCTGAGCCCGACGCACAGGGCGGCCGCGCCCGTGGCGCAGGCGACGGCGAGGGCGTAGTCGCCGCGCGCATCGTAGAGCAGTCCACCGGTCCAGGCGGCGAGGGGCGAGGCGGTGCCGGTTGCGGTGAACAGGCGGCCGTAGACCCGCGCCGCGTTCTCGATGCCGAAGATCCGCGCCACCGTCGCCGGATAGCCCGCCGTCAGCATGCCGTAGGCCAGGCCGACCGTGGCCACCATGGCGACCGCGATCCAGACCGCCGGCCACAGGGTAAATGCGCCCAGGGCCAGGGCTGCGATGGCCGCGCCCGCCGCCAGCACCAGGCGCGCCGGGGCGATGTCCGACAGCCAGCCGCCGAGCAGCCGTCCCGTGATGTTCGTCCCGCCCGCGATCATCATGGCCAGGGTGCCGGCGGCCAGCCCGCCGCCGACGCTGACCACCATGGCGGCGCCGTGGGAGACGGTCAGCATGGCGGCCAGGTTGCCCGAGAAATAGCCGATCCACAGCAGGGCGAAGACACCGCGCCGGCCGCGCGCCTTGCCGTCTCGCTTGGCCGGGCCGGGCCGGGGCCGGGCCGAGACCCGCGAATAGCGCAGCAGTAGCCCGCTCGCGACGCCGCCCGTCACCAGGGCCAGGGCGATCAGGCCGTAGACCGTGCGCACCGGCAGGTTTTCCAGGGCGAAGGTGAGCAGGGGGGCGGCGATCACCGGGCTGCCGCCGAAGGCCGCCACGGAGAGGCCCGAGGCGAGGCCGAGCCGCGCGGGCCAGGCGCGCCCGGCGACCTGCATGGACAGGCCGTAGCCGACTCCGGTGGTGACGCCGAAGACCACGCCCGCGCCGAGCCAGACGAAATGGATGCTCGGCCCCACCGCCGCCAGGGTCATGCCGAGGCCCGCCCCGATCCCCACGGCGGCCGATAGAAGGGCGGTCGGGAAGCGCGAGAGCAGCCGCGCGACCGACAGCATGCCGATCGCGAAACTGATCGAGGAGATGGAGAAGACCGCGCTGGCCGCCGCCCGGTCGACCCCGAACGCCGCCTCGGTCGGGGCGAGCATCACGCTCCACGAAAAGACGATGCCGCCCAGCATGTTCGTCACCACCGCCGCCGCCAGCGCGGGCACGCGGCGGACGGGCCGCCCAGCCGGAGAGGGCGGAGCCATGCCCGTCGCCACGGTCATGCGGGGCACCACGCGCAATTTCGCATCACCATTTCGCCCCCCATACAAAGCGGCCCGCTTTTCCAGCGGGCCGCCCGATCGTTTTCTTCGTTTCGGCGTGCGGCTTTCGCCGCCCGCGGCGGCGGATTACTCGATGCCGAGCATCGTCTTGGCCTGGGCCAGGGTCGCGACGGAGTCGTCGTGCTTGCCCGCCTTGTGCCGGGCCTCGCCTTCCGCGCGCAGGGCCGCGACCTTGGCCTTGTCCTCGGCGCTGAGGCTCGTGTTGGCGTCCAGCGCGGCGTCGATCTTGCCCATGTCGACGGGGCATTGGGAGGCCAGGGCCGGGGAGGCCAGCATCAGGGCCAGAAGCGCGGGCGCCAGATATCGCAGGAACATGAGTGCCTCCATCGGTTCGAGTTCGGGATAGGGGCCTGCGGGCAAAGGCCGTCTCGCAGCGTCCGACATCGTTGCGCGACGCTATCACATTCCCGCCGGACCTGTCCCCGGATGACGGGTTTCGGCGGGTTCGTGTTCGGCGGACTAGAACTTGTAGGTCAGGCGTCCCGTCATGGACCAGCCGTTGAACTCTTGGCGCGCGAAGGTCCTCGTGTAGTCGATGCCGCCCGAGATAGGGCCTTCGCCGAACAGGGTCGCGCCCAGGCCGAGGACGACCTCGTCCCGATCGTTCCCCGTTTATCCCATTGACACAAGTAAGCATCGCTGGTACTCTTAGCAAGTAAGCTGAGGGAGCGGGCAATGAAGTACACATTTCAACAGTTTATGGCCGAGTATCCGACGGACGCCGCGTGCTTGGATAAGGTCATGGAAATGAAGCACGGTGCGGAGCCGACTTGTCCGGGCTGCCACAAACCAAGCAAATTCCATCGCATCACCAAGCGCCGCGCCTATGCCTGTCAGCGTTGCGGCCACCACCTCTACCCGTGCGTCGATACTCCCTTTGAGAAGTCGCGCACGTCGCTACAGAAGTGGTTCTACGCCATGTATCTGTTCACTTCCTCGCGGCATGGCGTGCCCGCGAAGGAATTGGAGCGCCAGTTGGGCGTGACCTATAAGACCGCGTGGCGAATGGCCCACGAACTGCGCAAGCTTCTCGCCGCCGCGAATGACGATCGCCCCATGTCCGGGCATGTCGAAATAGACGAGACATTCATCGGCGGTCGCAAGCGCGCGAAAGACGGCACTCGCTACAGCAACAAG
>JABIRQ010000418.1 GCA_018699755.1 Rhodospirillaceae bacterium
AAAGCCGATGAAAACCGGCTCGCGCCCCTGGCGGCGGCATCGGACGGCGGGGTGATCTGGCTCGCGGAGGAAAACGGCGCGCCGACCTATCGCCGCACCCGTCCAGGTCGGGACCAGCACGGCACCGACACGGCCGGATCGTGGCTGGGCTTGATCGAGAATGGCGGCTATGCGGTCGACGACTTGCGCCGCGTGGCGTTCCTGCCCGCACCGCTCGGCTTGGCCTTCGCACTCGGCTTCCTGCTGCTCGCCTGGTGGCGAGAGGGACGATAGACAGAGCCCCGAGGTCGTCTCCCTATCCCGGCGGCGGACAGCCACCATCGGAGAATACAAAAGAAAAGGGCCGGCCCAACCGGGCCGGCCCTCGATAGCGTGTTGGTAAGCAGTCCTAGAAGACGTACTGCATACCGAGCTGGACACGCGTGGCTTCACCAGCATTGTTCGTCTGGCTCGACTGATGCGAATCGCGCCAGCCGTGCATGACTTCAAGACCGATATTCACGCGGGACACCGGGCTCCAGATGATGTTGCCCGACAGGTAGTCCACGCTGTTGTTAAGACCGTTCGCGGCGGTCGTGCCGAGACCGGCAGACGTCAGCTGGCTGACCGGAACGTCCGTGCGGACGAAACCGTAATGGACGTTCGAACGGAGGTTGTCCGTCCAGCGATGGGTCAAACGAACCATGCCGCCCATCGACCAGATGGTATCGACATCGACGTTACAACCAGCCGTACCCGGCGTGAGGTTCTTGGCCGGATTGGTGCACTGCGCAACCGCGCCACGATACAGACCGCCGGTGATGTAGCGGCCGATGCCGTCGCCGAAGTTGAACACGCCGCCGATGTTGCCGCCTTCCCAGAGGTTCACGTTGGCACCCGCATGGACGCCATAACCCAAGGAAGAGTCGGACTGACCGTTACCCGCGTCGAACGTGAAGTAGCGGCCGACACCAGCCAAGTTCACCGCGCCCCAGCTGTCGCTATACGTGAAGCGAGCAACGAGATCGGGCATGTGGTCGTTGGTGTTGGTCGAGCGCGCAGTACCCGCCGCATTGGCGAAGGTAATGCGGCTCTGCGGGTTCTCGACCGCAAGGTCGAGGCCCAGGCCTTCGGCGAGGCTCGCGGAGTAGCGAATCATCGCCTGACGAGCGAACTCGACGCCGGCGCAGCCGTAGAAGTCGACCGTGTCCGGGTACGTGCTCGTGTCCGAGAACGTCGTGAAGGTCTGACCCGCGAGGACCGGACCGAGCTGGCCAAAGGCCTGACGCAGACGGAACGAGTTGGAGTTCGACGCGGTCTGGTTACCGTTGGCGCCGAAGAAGTCGCCTTCGATACGAGTCCGCATCATACCCCAGTCGGTCGGCGTCCGGCTGTCGAACCGGAAACGAGACTGACGGGCGTGCAGACGGACATTGCCATCCCGGCGCGCCGAAGCGGAGTTGTCGAGCGCGATGCCCGAAACGCCGAACGAGTCCGAGTTGGTCAGAGCGTCGAAGTCGTAGATGAAGTCGGCCTTCACATAACCACTGAAGGAAATCGACGTGTCGGAACCCGGCAGCTTCCAGGAACCGGGGAAGTCGCCCGCAGTCACGGCATTGGCCGGGGCCACGCGCTCCTGGGAATCCTCGATCTTGGTCTGCTGGACCTCAACGGTGTCAAGACGCTGCTGAAGGGCTTCGATCTGCGCTTTCAGGTCGTCCACTTCGCCCGCGACGGCCGGGGTGGCGAGCAGCGCAACGGCCGCTCCCGATCCCAGCAACACGGACTTGAGCTGCTTTTCGTTCATCAATGGAACCTCCTCTCCAAACACTAAGGTTCGTTTATTAGGTATCGCTCGGGTCGATAGCCGTACCCGATACGCTTCTGCACATCAGGCTGATGCCTTTTTTGCGGGAAGGCCCGTGTAAGGGCAAGGGAATTCCCCCTTCTGGGCCCGGAATTCCAATATGTGTGATGATATTGCAACAAATAGCACTGCCAGCCAGACCGCCCACGCCACAGAGCACGGAAAATAACGGATTCGCCCCGACTGCGCCAGCGCGCTCTCTCGCCTACGAAGCGTGTCCTTTCTGATACCATCGGGTCCGACACCATCGGGCATCGCGAAAAGCCGGCCCCCGGCGGGCAAACCGTCCGATCGGCCGTTCCGAGCTTTATGGCTCTCGAATCTCGACGCCGGAGCGGAGAAACGCCATATTGCCACATTCCCCTCGACGATGCCCCGTTTCGAACAGGAGCAAGGCGCCTTGACCTCAACCGCAGGATCCCAGAGACGCCAACGCGCGCGCAGTTTGCCGATCGGCCTGCAAGGGGTGATGGCGAACGCGGTCCGCCTCCATCAATCCGGCAAGCTTCGAGAAGCCGAGGCGTTCTACGGGCAGATTCTCGATCAGGTTCCCGACAACCCGGACGCCCTGCATCTCGTGGGCGTTCTGGCCTATCAGACCAATCGGCCTGCAGAGGCCGCAAAGCGAATCGAAGCCGCGATCGCGGTCGAAAACCTCAACGCCGCCTATTACGACAACCTCTCGCTCTGCTACCGGGCCCTCGGTCGCGCGGAGGACGCGATGCGCGCCTGCCGCAAAGCAATCGCGTTGGACGGGCGCAATCCGGGGTCGCATTTCAACCTGGCCGCTTCCCTGGTCGATCTGGGCAGGCCGAACGAAGCCAGACGGGCGCTCGAACGCGCCATCAAGCGCGACCCGAACTATGCCGAGGCCCACAACAATCTCGCCAATCTTCTGATGAAATCGGGTGAAATCGAACCGGCGCTCAGCCACTATCGCAAGGCTGCCGCCGCGCGGCCCGGCTACCTTGAACCGGTCGCCAACATGGCTCGGGCGCTCGCCGATGCCGAACGCCACGACGAATCGGTCGAATATTTTCGCCAACTGGCCGAGCCGGACGATGCCGACGCCGAGTTGCTGACCGACTACGCCAACGCCCTGCACAAAGCTGGAAAGCCCTCCGAAGCCCTGACCATCTGCGAACGCGCGCTGCAATCGGATCCGAACAGCGCCAAGGCCGTATTTCTGTGCGCGGTCCTGCAAAAGGAACATGGCGACCAGCCCGGAGCGGAAAAGTCGTACCGCCGGGCCGCCGAGTTGGATCCCGATCTGGCGGAAATCTACAACAATCTGGGGAATCTCCTCTATCACGCCGACCAGGTCGAGGAGGCGCTAGCCTGTTACGAAACCTATGTCGAGAAAGGCGACCAGAAGGCGAGCGGCCTGCTGTCCCAAGCGAGCTGCCATATCGCGCTGGGCGATCAGGACAAGGCGAAGGGCCTGATCGAACAGGCCTTGGCGTTCGAGCCGGACAACGTCGTCGCCTTGACCCGTTACGCGGATCTGGGGGGCAAGAACAAGGAAGATTTCTCCGCGCGGCTCGAATCCGCGGCGAGCCGGCCGGACTTGGCTCGTGGCGACAAACAACGGGCTGCCTTCGCGCTGGCGCATTATCAGGACCAGCAGGGCAATTGGGATTCGGCCTTTCGGTGGGCCGAGACGGCCAACGCGCTCGCCCGGGAATCCCTGCCCTACGATCCGGCGGTCGAGGAACAATGGATCGAGCGGATCATGGCGGTCTTCGATCGCTCCTTTCTCGATGCCCGGCCCCAAGACATGGGCCTCGACTCCGACCAGCCGATCTTCATCGTCGGCATGCCGCGCTCCGGCACGACCCTGATCGAACAGATGCTGGCCAGCCACCCGGCGGTGCACGGTGCGGGAGAACGGGAGGAAATCGGCCGGCTCGCCTCGAACCTGCAGGCGATCACGAAATCCTATGTCGGCTATCCCGATTGCGTCGCCGATTTCACGCCGGACATGGCGACGGAAGCGGCCCGGCAATATCTCGATACGGTCGGCGAGAAGGCGGGCGACGCGCTGCGCATGACCGACAAGATGCCGCTGAACTTCCGTCATCTCGGCCTCATTTCGATGATTTTCCCGAACGCACGGGTCATCCATTGCCGGCGCGATCCGATGGACGTCTGCCTCTCTTGCTATCTGCTGGGGTTCGCCGGGCGCATGGCCTTCGCCTACGACCTTCAGGGCCTGGGCCACTACTACCGCCTCTATGATCGGCTCATGGCCCATTGGCGCGAGGTGCAGCCGCTGCGCATGCTGGAGGTCCAATACGAGGATCTCGTCGAGAATTTCGAAACCAGATCGCGCGAGATCGTCGAATTCGCCGGCCTCGAATGGGACGAACGTTGCCTGCGGTTCCATGAAACCAAGCGGACGGTGCTGACCGCCAGCAACCTGCAGGTTCGCCAGCCCCTCTATTCCAAATCCATCGGCCGATGGCGCAATTACGAGGCCGGCCTCGGCCCGCTGCGCGAAGCGCTCGGCGATTTGGCGCTCTGACCGGTGACGCCGCCGGGCTCGGCCGGTATGCGCGGCGGAGATAACACAATCGACGCCGCCTTTGCCCAGGCCCTGGCGCTACACCGCGCCGGACGCCTCGCCGACGCCGCAGCTGCATATCGCGGCGTTCTGGCGGCATCGCCGGACCACGGGGACGCCCTGCACTATCTCGGCCTTCTTGCCCATCAATCCGACGATGACGAGGAGGCGATCCGCCTGATCGGCCGCGCGATCGAGGTCGCCGGCCCCGACCCCTTGCGCCACTACAATCTCGGCGAAGCATACCGGGCGCATGGCCAGCCGGTGGAGGCGGCGCGCTGCTATCGCGCCACCTTGGCGGCCGATCCCGACGACGGCGGCGCCGAACTCGGCTTGGCGGATTCGCTCTACGATATGGGCGAATTGAAGGCCGCGCTCGATCACTACCGCCGGGCACGAGCCCTCTTGCCCGAAGATCCGGAGGTCCACAACAACCTGGCCAACGCCCTGCTCGACCGGGGCGACACGGAAGGGGCGCTGGCCGGATTCGACCGCACCCTGGCCGTCGATCCGACCTTCGCCGAAGCCCATCTCAACAGGGCGAACGCCCTGCTCGGCGCCAGCCGCGTCGACGAGGCCCTGGCCGCAATCGATCGCTACGAGAAAGCGACTCCCGATCCGGTCAAAGCCGATCTCGCCCGGGCCGCGTGTCATCAGGCCAAGGGCGACCGAGAGTGCGCCCGTGCCCTGCTCGTCCGCGAACTCGAGCGCGACCCCGCCAACATCCAAGCGTTGTCGCTGCTCTCGCGGATCGGTGACGACGAGCCGAGCGAGGCGATCGCGGCGCTCGAAGCCGCCCTTGAAGACGGGGCGCTGGATGCCGAGAACCGCAGAACAGCGGCTTTCGCCCTGGGCGAGGCCCTCGACAGGGCGGGGCGTTTCGACGAAGCCTTCGCCCGC